>JAUXUR010000007.1 GCA_030680745.1 Alphaproteobacteria bacterium | reverse complement strand
TATTTGATTTAATAGAGACATAAGTTCAAAATAATTTTTTTCAGATAATTTTTTTACATTTCCAATTTCAATTAGGTCGTTGATTGTTTGAATGTTTTTTATAATTGGTTCATTTTGATAGTTGTTATTAATTAATTCGATTAAAGAATCGAAAAATTTTTGATTAATATAAGGATTTTTTATGAAAGATTTTATAATATCAATTTGTTTAAATATATTTTGATTTGTATTTAAAAATGCATCAATTAAGGTTTTGTAAGTAGTGCCATATAATTGGAAAGATGTTGAATTTTTAATTTGCTCTAGGGCATTAAATGCAGTTTCTTTATCAAATCTATTTTTTAGTAAATCATAGGTATCTATAAATTCAGAATAAGAATATAAATCCCAAGCTTCGTTACATGCGTCAAAAGATTTTATTTTTTCAATTAAAAAGGCGTAATCTTCAGTGTTTGTTATATTATTTAATGAATTAATTAAGCATCCAGAATATTCTGCATCTATTGAGATTTCCCTGTTATCAATAATTTTCTTTATCATTTGAAGTATAAAAAGTGGATTGTTTTTTTTTAATATTTTTTTGATGAATGATTGTTTGTCAGATTCATCCCAATCGTCGTCAAATCTAAGTGATTGAAATGTAATAATTAATTTTTGAATTTTTTCATCAAAAAAGTTCAATGTAGATTTGTCAGCTGTAAGATTATTCAAAATAATTTCATTTGGGGTTTGGATTTTTTTTTGTTTTGCTTCGTTGTCATTTAAAAGTTGATCATTTTCATCACGTTCTCGTTTTTTTAAGAGTTCTTTTGGTTGAGTTTCAATGTTATTTTTTTGATTGTTGTTATTTACTGCCAACAATGAGGAGGGAATGATAGAAAAAGTAAACAAAGAAATAGTAATAAGGTATTTTATCATTTGAATAATCCTTGTATAAATATAACATAATAATGAATTGTATATTTTTTTATTATAAAAGTAAATAAATTTTTTATTAATAGTATATTTAATATATATTAAAATTTATTTTTAATTAAGAAAAAATTGATTTGTTTGTTATTATTAATTTATATATCGATGTAAAAAGGTGCCCCTATTAGGCACCTTAGACTGGTTAATAGTTTTTTAAGAAATAGGATTATCTAAACTCGTTAGTTCACGATTTAGATAATCTATAGTTTCTTGGTTGAAGTTTAGATCTGATCTAAATGCGTATGATAATTCTTCTTCGAAAAATACATCAAGATGCTTTAGATTTGCTGTGTGCTGGACGATAAGTTCGGCGCCATGTTGCGAAAGCAGGTGGGTTTGCATCTTAAGTGATGTCAATTTCGTTAAATGCGGAAGGAACGTTTCTAACATCTTATCTGTAACAAGTGTATGAGAAATATCGAGGCTTGTTAAGTTTGTCATTTGAGAGAGCGCAGCGAGGGCTTCTCCTGATTGATGTGAGCTATATTCTCTGCCAAGATAGCTTGCAGAAAAAGAAGTTAATTGAGGGAAAAATTCAGCGATAAGATTAACTTTGTGACGTCCTAATCTTAAATTATCTACATTTAATGATGTTACGTTAGGAAATTTTTGAGATAATTTATATAATTCTTCGTCTGTTGGTGTGATTTCTAGTTTTAATGAGTTGACGGCATCAATAACGAAAATGTTGTCATGGGTTTCATTTGAAAGTAATTGTTGTGTTTTGGCGTTAAAAACGCTTGAAGGTTTTTTTGCTGTTAAAAATGGTTTGTTATCTTTTAGTATGTAATTCCCGGGCTGTTCTATACTTTGTTCTCTGATTCTATTTACAAGCGTTATGTAGACAAAAGGGTCTGCGCCTTGAGCGATAATGTAATCGTTTAACATATCTACCATTTCATGGGCAACAAAAGCTTCTGAAATAGCGTTATATTCTAGGTTTTGTTCATCTTGAGGCGCTGATACTTCAATCTGACCATGATTGCTATTAATTAGAGCATGGGAAGAAGAATGGGTCTGCGCTAAAAAACCGCATAAGCTAACAAGCAGTAGTTTTTTCATTTTTAATCCTATTTAATGTAATGAGCAATTTACTTAATAGGAATTGTATATTTATTTAAGTATAAAGTCAATTAAATTTAATATTTATTTATTTTTCTGTTAATTTATAAAGTAAATATATTTATTTAATGATTTTTTTTGTCTAATCAGCATTTCTCATGATCAAGTAGCCACTTTTTGCGTGCAATACCACCACCATATCCGCCTAATGCGCCATTTGTATTGATAACACGATGGCAAGGGATGATAATGGCAAATTGATTCGCGCCATTGGCATTGGCAACGGCCCTGAAACTTAAGGGATTGCCAATTTGTTTGGCAATATCAAGGTAAGATCGTGTCTCGCCCAATGGAATTTTTTGTAATGCTGCCCAAATAGATTTTTGAAATGGGGATCCTAATAAACACAAAGGTGTTTTAAATATACTTAATTGACCTTCAAAATAAAGCATCAATTCTTTTTCGATGCAATCAATAGGAAAGCTTCGACCTGGGATAATCGCTGATTTTGTTTTCAATCTTAATCGTTCAATTTCGCGTTCTAAACCTCGTCTATCCACAAATTCTAAAAGGTAAAGGGCATGATCGTCAGCAATCACAAGCATTGGTCCTAATTTTGTATCAATCCACGATGCTTTAAGAATATGGCTGTCGGCTGATAGGGTAGGGGCAGCACCCATAATGCGCGAAAAGGCGTCCCTGAACCCGCTACTTGATTCATAACCGGTTGAAAGTTGGGCTTCAATCACTTGTTCACCTGATCGTATTTGTTTCATGGCGAGTCCCATACGTCGCGCACGTGCGTAAGCCACAAAAGTCATCCCAAATCTTTTTTGGAACTGGCGACGTGCTGTTGAGGCATCTATTGATATTGCTTTAAAATCACGATCCATCCATCTTTTTTCAGGATTTTCTTCAATCGCATCAACAAGTTTTTGTACAAGATCGGATACTTGATTGGGATGTGATAAAGGCTTGCAACGTTTACAAGGCCTAAAAGAAGCCAAAAGCGCTTGTTCTGCATTTTTAAAAAATTCACAATGTTCAAATTTCGGTTTGCGGGCAGGGCATGTTGGTCTGCAAAATATTGACGTTGTTTTAACACCTACATAAAAAATCCCTTCATACGAGGAATCTTTATTAATTAAAGCTTGGTAGTACTCTTTTTGGGCTGCTTGGTCTATCATTTTAAGTGGCTCATCTTTTTAATCATAATTGGACTATAAAATAATTTTTTTAAAAATGTAGCCGAAAATCAGGCATTGAATTTTTATTTATATTTTATATTTTGTTTTTGAGTAAACATTATACATTCGTTTAAGATGTTTTTACGTAATGTAAACAAGTGTAAATGTTTAGAATTTTAGTCTTGTTATGTAAAGATGCGCATTATCGTTAAAATCTAAATATTCACGGTTTATCGATCTAAAGAAATAATCTTCAGCTTGATAAAAAAAGTTTATGAGAGCATTGTTCATTGTTTCATTCACATTAAATACATATTGTTATTTTTCAATAGCACAATTTAAAGTTGACATTTTTATTAATACAATTCAATTTATGTTTAAAAAATTATATTAATTTTTTTTATTGATTTTTTTGTTTTTTTATGTAAAAATTTTTTCATAATTATTAAATTTTAATAAAAGTAGGATTGATTAAATGAAACTGTTTTTCGCAGCAACATTCTTAATATTAAATTTGTCATCTGCATTTTCAATGCATTCAAATAATAATTCACTAAAAGGTCATGATCAGGATGATTCAAATCAAAATAAAAAAAGACTGAAATTGGCTGTAAAAACCCTCAGCAGTAGAAAAGGTAAAATTTATTATATTAAAGTCAATGAAGCTTTTCAAAAAATAGATCCCTCAAAATTCAAATCTATTATTTTGGGTGTAAGCAATATTGAACAAGAGCAAAAGCTAAGTGCATATGATTTACATTATGTTATAAAAAGTTTGGGAAACATTGATTCAGAGCGACATAATTCTATAATTCAACACATGAAAGATCTTGCTGGTAAACAAGATTGGAATACAGATTGTCCTGCAGTTGATCCACATATGCATCTTATTCCATATATGGATCTTGCTCCATTTAGATGTCCTGTAGATAATTGTCATTGGGATGACGCCCCTGTTGGGGCTGTTATTGATGCGCTTGCTCTTGCAGATCAATCTAAGCTTGACGTTATAAAACATTACACTAAAAAATTCTTGATGGGAAGAATGTGGGTGGAATGTTATGCGCAAAAATAATTAAAGCTTTTAGTAATGTAAACAATAATGCGCTTAATGATGTTTTGTTTAATACGATCGTTGAGCTATTTAATGAAAAAAAGTGGGATGTAGAACATTATTGTGAAGTGATAGAAGCTTTTGGGAAGATTGATCAAACAAAGTATGACACAATTTTAAATCATATAAAAATTCTTACTGAGGAAAACGCTTTAGGTTTTAAAGATGATTTTTCTTCAATACGAAATTATCTTCAAATGTTAAAGACACTTGGAAATGCAGATCCAGCATTTTATGATTTTGCTCTTCAAAAAGCCAAAACCATTTATAAAAATGAAAAATGGGATTTAAATGGATATTCTAAATTCATTGATGCGCTTAAAGGGATTGATTTATATAAATACGAAACAAATTTTGAAATTATTAAAAAAAATATTAGATTAAACGAATGGAGTGTTGTTGATCAAGCTGAAATTATTAAAATTATTCAAAAAATAAACCAAAAAAAACTTGATGTTGTATTGATCTTTATTGAAAATATTTTAAAAATAAAGAAATTAACAAATAATGAAACTAGACAATTGATTGATGTGCTATGCAATGTTAATGAAAAAGAATATAATTCTTTATTTCAATGTATACAGTTGCTTGCGCAGAGAAATAATATTAAATATAAAAATAAAGATCTGGAAATCTTTGGTTATGTATATATAATAGAAGCTCTTTTAAATATCGATCCAGTTAAACGTGTTAAAATTGTTAATGATGTGATTGCGTTAACAGAAACACATTTAGGTGATAGTTTTCCTCATTTCAAATTTTGTGATTCAGAAAGTTCAGATTATGGTTGGCGTTATGGGTTAATTATAACTATTCTAGATGTATTAAATTTAAACTACAATGATAATAAAATCGCATATATTAAAAATATTGTAAATGAAAATAAATGGTATATTGAAAATGTTTTAAAATTAATATATGTTTTATTGTCTGCAAATTCAGAGTCAGGTGAAATTAATATTGTTTATTTGAACAATATGTTAGATCTAGAAGCAGGTTCTATAAGCGATTTTACAAATTCATTGTATTTTTTGCCGAAAAAACATCTTAAAGATTTTATAATTTATTTTAATGATAATATACGTGATCAAGAAGCTGTAGAACCAAATGATTATGATGAATATTATTTTGAAGAGGCCCATTATTTTAAAGAGGACGATTATTTAGAAAAACATCTACATCCTGCTTTATCAGATCTTTTAATAGATTATTATTCTTCTCGTCAGCCAGAGGAGAAAGTAGTTTTTCAAACACATTGGCAACAATTGATGGAAAATTATGATAATCCAGTGCGTGCACGGATGGCCGTCAATTTCATTGGAGATGACGACAATGTTTTGAAATTAGGGTTGGATTCAGAGGGGGAGTTTGTTCAACAAGCCTTGCGTATTGGTATATTGTTGGATGATTCGAAAGATCCAAAAAGTCCTTATAAAGTTCATGGAAATTTGTTGCAAAAAAGAGAAGAACTTATTGATTTACAAACGTTAAAATTACCATTTCAGTATGTTTCTTATGGTGATATTCAATATAATGTTTCATTGAATGCTGTCTTTTTAAACAAACTATCCAATAAAATTATAGACATTCATTCAATACCAAATGTTAAATCATCTAATTTTGTGGATCTTTTAAATAAGTTAAAAGAAAGAACTATCAATTTATCAATTAAAGCAGAAGTACAAAAATTGTTAGAAGGACATTCTTTTGATGACTTTAAGCTTAAAGCTACTAACGATAATGCATATTTGCTTTATTTATTAAAAGCACCTGATCATAATAAAATTGCGGCAAAATTTAAATGTATCGTAAAGCATATTCTTTCATTAAGTGCTGAATGCACTGAAATGACATTATCGCTTCAAGAAGAGGTGTTGCTTACTACCTTGAAATCGCTGCTTGATTGTTCAGTTGGGATTGATGGTGGTGTCATTAACGCATATGGTTTTTTGCCATTAGAGTCAAAATTAAAATCATCTAAAAATGAAATTGTTGATAATGACTATATTGCACAGGGAACACATTTAGCTATTGAATTTATTGAAGATATTATTCAAGAACAAATAGAAGAATGTTTTTCAGGTACAAATGAATTAATGAAAAATATTTGTGGTGAGGCAGTGATTGAAGAAGCTGTTCATCAAGGATTATATCTTAGAAATTTGATTGGTGATCTTGTCGGTTCTTGTCATGATGTTAAGTTTGATATGCATTCGGAGCTTTATTACAATAACTTGCTCAATTTAACAAAAAAAGAAGCGCTTGATGCTTTTTATAAATACACCACGCTTAAAATTGTCGATATAATTAAATTGGTTCAGTTGAAAATTAATCAACAATTGCAGCCTGATAATTATAATAATGAACTTTTTGCTAGTTTAGCGATTCTTTTAGGAAATGATAATGATCTTTCTTCGTGGCAGATGGCTGATGAAGACACCAATGCATCTATAACAGAAGAAGGTGTTTTTAAGGTATTGTTAAAGATGAAATTGTTTAAGAAAGACGAAAAATTGTTTCATTGATAATGATATTCGGCAGGATATGTACAGTGAAATAAATTGAAAACAGCACATATTTCAAAATGATTTAAAATCAAAAAGTTCGTCATTGCAAGCGGCGAAATCGCGCCGCAATGCATACTTTTAGCTTATCTAACGATTCAAGTGATGTTTAAATTGCTCCCCACTCCTGATTAGTTACATTTTTATTTTAAACACGTGGTGATCCCAGTGCCTATTCGTCATATCAAAGAGATCAAATGCATTTCCTTCAACGATCCACATCTAAAGAATAGAGACTGAAATATAGACGACGCCATAAGCAGCAAAGGCGCGTCTTGCATTTTGTTTTCCTTTATGCTTACAAAAATATACTTTACTTCTGAACTGCTACTATATCTATTTTTACCTTAATCATTTGATGAAATTGCGTTTTATCTTCGAGGGATAAGTTTGAATGGGTGCATCGAAAATCTATTTACAAAGTTTTTAAAATGGATCAAAATTTTATATCAGTTGTTTTTTTTAAGGATTTTTAAATGAAAACATTTCTTTTTTATTTTTCGATATTATTTTTTGTGTTCTTGGCGCCCATATTTGCAGCAGATTTAACTGAGAGTGAAAAAGAGTTACGCATAAATGAATTTATCAAAAACTTGCAATGTGATAATCCAAATCAAAATTTTGAGACACTAAATCACACAATTTTAAGTGGTGAATTAAAAATTTTTAACATCCAAATTTCACCTGAAACAATGGAAAAATTGTGTGATTTAACATGGGTGACGAACCTCCAACTTTCTTCAAACGGCATCACAAATTTGCCCAACTCATTTGGAAATTTGACTAATCTGAATAACCTATCTATTTGTAATAATCTAATCTCAAATTTACCTGAATCTTTTTGTAATTTACAAAATTTGAATAGTCTCAATTTTAGTCATAATAAACTTACAAAACTACCAGAATCTTTTGGCAAATTGCAAAATTTGAAGCTCCTCTCTTTTGAAAATAATGAACTAGAAGATCTTCCTGAATCTTTTTGCGATTTAGGTAATTTGACAGAGCTCATTTTAAAACAGAATCAACTTAAAAATTTACCCGATTTATTTGGCAAACTCATTAATTTGACAAGTGCCTCTTTCCAAAATAATAAACTGACAAATCTACCCAAATCTTTTGATCAATTGGAAAAATTGATATTTCTAAATCTTTCCATAAACCAACTTAAGGATGCACTCGAATCATTGGGCAATTTGATAAATTTGAACTACCTCGATCTTTGTGACAATAAACTCAACGATCTGCACGACTCTTTTGGGAATTTAAAAAAATTGACTTTTCTAAGTCTTAACCACAATGAACTGATCCATCTACCAGCCTCTTTATCCGATTTACGCAATACAATTGGATTTATAAACCTCTACAACAATCCCCTTCAACATAGAGGAATCGGAAATACTTTAGGTGAAGAAGAGTTGCAGCGGATTTTTGGAGATAGAATTGTACTCCCCATGGAGTATCACATGGTTCCAATTACACAAATAGATTTATACCAAAAGTTGGATACAGCAGAAATAAGTATAAATCGAAAAACAATTAAAGATTATCGCATGCAAGATGTGCCTGATTTGGGTTGGGATGCTGATCAATTTATAAAAAATTGGAAGAATCTACTAGATCTTTTGATTCTAGAGGATGTTGAAGAAGAAAGAATTAAAACCATACACCCAGAAAATCGTAGCGAAGAAGAAAAAAAGTATACAAGCAAATCAATTTCTTATGAAATGCTTTCCAATGATTTCAAAGATTCTTACCCAGAATTAACCAATAAGCAAAAAATTGAACTTTATATTTTTCCAAGCCTTAATGGATTTCTTAAAACGATGTGGGGATTGCCTTTAGAAGAAAATGAAAAAAGTGAATGGCAGATGTATGAAGAATCTATTCTGGAACTTCAACGGAATCTTTCTTATATTATTTCACGTATGGCAGATCCAAATCTTGATTCAGATGCGCGCCATGTCTTAATGTTCCAACTCACCTATGCTCTTTTACAATGCCCCACAGGTCAAAAAGAAGGCGTCGAAGCTATCTTGCTTTCCTTGCTAACAGAACTAAAAGGTGATGGTCTCAGCGATAAAATATATAGTCTTTTGGCACGTGAAAAGAATCTTCTTTTTAAATGTGCAATCATGCCGGGTAAATCTCTCCAAAACGTTCATATTTTAAGCGTATATTTTGAAAAACTTAAAGATGAATTGGGATTAACGGGTTATTTTGAAAATTTCAAAGAGAAAATTGGAATTGGAAAAGGTGATCCCTTTCAAGGAAGCCTCGGTAATGCATTAGAAGTGTTTTATGCGAAATTTAATCCCGATTATCTTATAAAATTCCTTATGAATCATATTGAAGATGATGAGGATTTTAAAAAACGACAAATATACACAGATCTATTATATGAAAAGAGAAATGAAAATTCTGAGAATTCAAAAGAAAATGAAATAATTCGTAAAAACCTTAATGAATATGTTAGAAACTCTGAAAAAGAAAGACCTATTTTCATAGAAGATTTTATGGTCTACCTTATCGGAAGAGGTATTCTTAAAACAAAAAATGAAAAAGAGAGTTCAGGATGGGAAGATTATTTTGAATTCGATCCAATGGGCGAGATATACCCCAAAATCAAAATTGGTGGATTATTGAAAATCCTGATCCAGATGAAGGTGCTTAAAAAAATGGAGAAAGAAATGGCTCAACCTCCCTCTTCTGATGTTATAATTTTTTGCGAATTAAAATTTTAGTCGATTTTCATTCGTCTTATAGTCAATCACATTTAATTTGAGACAAGGAAAGAGGAGCGAAGCTTAGTCACACCTTAAGTGAGCGACGATTGACGCTGTATTCAAATTATAATGCGTTGGCTATAAACATGCACTTAAATAGAGCATGTGATCAAGAGTTAGAACTAAATACAAAGGTCCGGAATGCGCAGATCTAACGACGAATTTGCCTATAGTTTTATCAGTTGCTATTAAACGCGTGGCGCAAACATAATGATGCCAGCGCCAATTAAACATACCAAAACACCAATTATATCAAAGCGATCTGGTGTATTTCCTTCAACAAGCCACATCCAAAAAATTGAGGCTGAAATATAGACGGCACCATAGGCAGCGTAAGCACGGCCTGCATAGTCGGATTCTACAAAAGTTAATAAATAGGCGAAAACCCATAAAGCAAGAGTGCCAGGCGCTAGCCACCAAACTGATTTGTTTAATTTGAGCCATGCCCAAAACGAAAAACAGCCTGCGATTTCTGCAAGGGAGGCGCCTAAAAAAGCAAAAAAACTTGTCATTATATATTTATTTTAAATATATAATTTTGAAATAAAGGATTAAAACCTATTTGTTGATATAGTGGTATTCCTTCGGGCAAGGCATCAAGGAAACAATGGGTTGCACCTAAACGTTTTGCTTCATCTAATGTAAAAGATATAATCGATCTTGCATATCCTTGTGATTGATATTCTGGGAGTGTTCCCACGTTGTCTATACGCGCGATATTATTATTAATTGATAAAGTTAATGATGCAATAGGTGAACTATTGTCATAAAGCGTAAAATGATAAAAATTATTTTTATTGTTCAATGCCTTATAGCGCACTTGTTTATATAAACCTGTTTGTTCAAAGTTTGACTCAAAAGCTTCACTTAAAGGTGTTATCCAATCATTTAAATTATCATTCATATTTATAATTAAATGATTATTTTGACAAATATCATCATCGTGATTTAAAACAATAAACATTGGTGTTGTTTTTGAATCCAATTTAAAAGACATTTGATTTAATGTAGATTCTAAATTTTTATCCATAACATATTGTGAAATCGTAACAATCCAGTTTATATTTTGGTTTTGAGCAAAATTCGTACATTCGGTTAAAATTTTTTTAAATGTTGGTATGTTTTTGCGTAATGTAAATGGGTTTGAATATTCAGAATGTAATCCTGTTATATAGAAACTTGCTTTATCTTCAAAATCTAAACATTCACGGCTGATTGCTCTGTAGAAAAAATCTTCTGATTGATAGAATAATTGAATGAGATCATTAAGCATTTTGGTAGCCATACTTATAGAAGGTTATACCGAATGTATTCGAATCATAGCTTAGGGTAAGTCAATAAGCAAATTTAAAATTAATAGATAGATATGTTTAAAGATGGGTGTAGAGAATTCATACTTCTTGTTGTTTTTTTGTACACAACAGGTTAGAATGCCTCAAACCTTTAGAATATGTGGTCTTTGTAATGGAATTTGGTCAAGTCTTATTTAATATTTCAATTTGGGCAATTCCTGTTTTAATTGCAATTACCTTTCATGAGGCAGCGCATGGTTATGTAGCGCTTATGTTTGGTGATGATACAGCTAAAAAAGAAGGTCGCTTAAGCCTTAATCCCATTAAACACATTGATCCTATTGGCACAATTTTATTACCAGGGATGTTGTTGCTTTTAAAGGCGCCTTTTGTGTTTGGCTATGCAAAGCCTGTACCTGTTGATTTTCGTAAATTGAAATCTCCTAAACGGGACATGATTTTTGTGGCGGCTGCGGGACCGCTCATGAACATATTATTGGCGGTTATTTCAGCGCTTTTATTTCATGTGATTACTTTTTTACCTGCAAGTGCGATGCAATGGGCAGCACACAACCTAGCAAATTCGATACAAATCAATATCTTATTAGCGATTTTTAATCTATTACCTATACCCCCTTTGGATGGTGGTCGTATATTGGTTGGACTTTTGCCTATGCCTTTGGCGCGTCCTTTGGCACGTGTTGAGCCTTATGGATTTTTAATTTTGTTGGGTTTAATTATGATTCCGCCAATGCTCGGGATCAATTTGTTTTCGAAAATTTTAGCAGGACCGCTTCATTTTATAACAAAATTGATAGCGCCTTTAGCTGGATGAATGAGCTAGATAAAGAAAGAGAGTTAAAATGTCGATCGGAATTTGGCAATTAGTATTAATATTCGGGATCGTTATGTTGCTTTTTGGGGCAGGGCGTTTGCCACGCATCATGGGTGATTTAGCGCGCGGCATTAAAAGCTTTAAGTCGGAGTTGGATAAAACACCGGATGAGGTAGATAAAGCAAAGCTAGATCAGAAGAAAGACTAGCTTGTAGCTGATCTTTCGCGAGGTCAATCTATAGGCGGTTTCCTGGACAGATGAGAAGCAAAGCTTCGAATCTAGATCCAGGATCCAGACTAAAATACATGCTCGAGAGAGCGTGTCTTTATTTTTTAACAGTATGTCATGATCTATGATCATGAGTGTTTCTGGACCCTGGATCCGCATTCGAGCCCTTTGGGCTCTCATTGGTCCAGGGAAACAACGATGATGGATTGAATGCCTGGCTCAATTTAAAAGAATAGGGCTAGATTTTAGT
Source organism: Alphaproteobacteria bacterium (assembly GCA_030680745.1). Lineage (NCBI taxonomy): Bacteria > Pseudomonadati > Pseudomonadota > Alphaproteobacteria > Alphaproteobacteria bacterium. The sequence continues at coordinate 61,232 of JAUXUR010000007.1, read as the reverse complement.
GTAAATGCTCGTTACACTTTGGTGAAATTAGACATAATGAGGTATTAAATGGCAGGCAGTGTTAATAAAGTAATTTTAGTGGGTAATGTTGGACGCGATCCAGAAATTCGCCATTCTCAAGATGGTCAAAAAATTGTTAATTTTAGTTTAGCAACATCCGAATCATGGAAAGATAAAGCGACAGGCGAACGTCAAGATCGTACAGAATGGCATCGTGTTGTTGTATTTAATCCAAATTTGGCTGATGTTATTGAAAAATATGTTAAAAAAGGCTCAAAACTTTATGTTGAAGGCCAAATCCAAAGCCGTAAATGGACAGATCAAGCAGGCGTTGAAAAATTAACAACTGAAATTGTATTAAGCCGTTTTAAAGGCGAGTTGACCTTATTGGATTCTCGTTCCGATATGGATCATGGATCTTCTGTTTCTTATGGTGGTGGATCATCGAGTGCTGCAATTGCCTCAAAACCACGCGCTTCACAAGATATGGCATTGGATGACGATATTCCTTTCTGAGGATTTATCCATAGTTTGAAATTTATAGAATGCAATTTAGGATTTAAAATGCGAACTTAGAAATAGGTTAGTAAAAATCAAAAAAGCCGTCGTTGCGAGCGGCGAAGCAGCGAAGCAATCCAGTTTAAAAATTAACATGTAGTACTTTTTAAGCGCTTTTTCTGGATTGCTTCTTCGCCCCATTTAAGTTGGGGCTCATCGCAACGACGGAGCTTCTTGGTTCCTATGGGATTAATTTCTAAATGTGCATTTAAAACGACGACCTAAACTTTGACGATTAAACTATTACTATATAAAGGGTGTTCCATTGACAACACAGAATGATTCAACTGATTTGACACACGTTAAGCCGGTTACGATTGAAGAGGAAATGAAATCCTCTTATCTCGCTTACGCGATGAGCGTAATTGTAAGCCGGGCACTTCCAGATTTGCGCGATGGGCTGAAGCCTGTCCATAGACGTATTCTATACGTTATGAAACGCGCTGGGTGGGATCATTCGAAGCCTTTCCGTAAATCTGCCCGTGTGGTCGGTGACGTGATTGGTCAATATCACCCTCATGGTACTGATCCTATTTACGAATCCATGGTTCGTATGGCCCAAAATTTTTCGATGCGCTTACCTTTGATTCAAGGTCAAGGGAATTTTGGATCTGTTGATGGTGATCCGCCAGCTGCGATGCGTTATACGGAAGCACGTTTGGCAAAAGCTGCCGATCCTTTATTGGAAGATATTGATAAAGATACCGTTGAATTCCGTCCGAATTTTGACAATACTCTTCTTGAACCTATTGTTTTACCTGCACAATATCCAAATCTTTTGGTGAATGGTGCGTCAGGTATTGCAGTCGGTATGGCAACGAATATTCCGCCGCATAATCTGGGCGAAGTCATTGATGCATGTTGTGCGTTTCTTGACGACCCGACCATGGATAATGACGGTTTAATGGCGTATGTTTTGGGACCTGATTTCCCAACAGGCGGTATTATTATTGGTCGTGTAGGTATTGGCAATGCGATAAGAACGGGTCGTGGTTCTATTATGATGCGCGGTAAAGTGCATGTTGAACCTATTCGTAAAGATCGTGAAGCGATTATCATTACCGAAATTCCGTACCAAGTGAATAAAGCCCGTATGGTTGAACGGATTGCTGAATGCGTTCGTGATAAATTGATCGAAGGTATTTCTGATATTCGCGATGAATCAGATCGTGATGGTATGCGTGTGGTTGTTGAGATCAAACGCGACGCGATGTCTGAAATTGTGTTGAATCAATTATATCGTTATACGCCATTACAACAAAGCTTTAGTGCGAACGTTTTGGCGCTTAATAATGGTCGCCCTGAAATGTTATCATTGCGTGATATCATTGCGAATTTCTTGGAATTCAGGGTTGAAGTTGTTACACGCAGGACGCGTTACGAGCTTAATAAAGTCAGAGACCGCGCACATTTATTGGTAGGTCTTGTTGTGGCCGTTGCTAATATTGACGAGATCATTGATTTGATTCGTAAAGCGCCAGATCCAGGTGTCGCACGTCAACAATTAATGGAACGCGTTTGGCCTGCTCATGACGTTGAAGTTTTCATTCGTTTAATCGATGATCCGCTTCATCCTATTGTCGATGGTACGTATAAGCTTTCTGAAGCCCAGGCACGTGGTATTCTTGAATTAAGATTGCAACGTTTAACGGGTCTTGAGCGCGATAAAATTGGTGGCGAGCTTAAAGATATTGGTTTCGATATCACGAAATATCTCGAAATTTTAGGATCTCGCGATAAATTAATTGATGTGATTCGTCAAGAATTGCTATCAGCCAAAGCACAATTTGCAACACCGCGTTTGACAATGATCGAAGATGCAGTGGGCGAGCAAACTGAAGAAGATTTGATCCAGCCAGAAGATATGGTCGTGACCGTGTCACATGCAGGTTATGTGAAACGCGTACCTTTAACAACCTATCGCGCGCAACGCCGTGGCGGTAAAGGCCGTGCAGGCATGACAACACGCGATGAAGATTTCGTCGAAATGGTGTTTGTTGTGAACACGCATACGACTGTTCTTTTCTTTACCTCCGTTGGTAAAGTCTATGAGCTTAAAGTCTACAAATTGCCATTGGGAACAGCGACGGCAAAAGGTAAAGCTTTTGTGAATTTGTTGCCGCTCGATCAAAATGAGAGCATTACAACGATTCTTCCATTGCCGCAAGATGAATCCGAATGGGAAAAATTGCATATCGTTTTTGCGACATCCCAAGGAACGGTTAGACGTAATCTTTTAACTGATTTTGTCAATATTAAAGCCAATGGTAAAATCGCCATGAAGCTTGAAGAAGGCGATCGTTTGGTTGGCGTTAAAACATGTGATGCAAATCAAGATTTCTTACTTGCGACACGTAAAGGGAAGGCGATTCGTTTTGATGTGAATGATGTTCGCGTCTTTACAGGCCGTAATTCTGTGGGTGTTCGTGGTATTAGACTTGCTAAAGGTGACAGCGTTATTTCGCTTACGATGCTGACGAATGTTGAAGCTGATTCGATGGAGCGCGATGCTTACTTAAAGCTTGCCTCACAACAACGACGTGCATTACTTGCTGAAGGTAATAATGATGTTGTCGTTGAAGAAACGAGTGATGAAGCAACACCAGTCACTTTAGCACCAGAGCGTTTTGCGATGCTTGAATCACATGAGCAGTTTATTTTGACAATTACTGAGCGTGGCTTTGGTAAACGAAGCTCAGCTTATGATTACAGACAGACTGGGCGTGGTGGCCAAGGTATTCGTAACTTGGATCTGACGATTCGTAATGGTGAAGTTGTGGCATCTTTCCCTGTTGAGCAAGGCGATCAAGTTGTGCTTGTGACTGATGCCGGTAAATTGATCCGTGTACCTGTGAATCAGGTTCGTATTGCAGGTCGTGCAACACAAGGCGTTACTTTGTTTAAAGTGGATATTGACGAAAAAGTTGTCTCTGTCAGCCCATTACGTGAAACAGATGACGATGATATTGGTGCAGATGTTGTGGTTGATGTACCAAGTGATGTCGCGCGCGAAGAATCTGAATAAGATTCTTCACTGCCCAGATTATGGACAAATGTATCATCTGATTTTTGAGTTCAGTTCTTATATAGTGGAGTGACTTGAAAAAGGCATATGTTGAAAGTTAATCTAAAGCAAAAGTGTTCGTCACTCGATAATGCCTGAGTGCTTTAGCACAAAGGAGTTTGTGGCAATCTATACTTTTAGCTTATCAAACACTCAGGTATGGATTGCCATGGGGCTGCACCCCCTCTCAATGATGTATGGACACGGATTCAGTTTATATTGAATCTAATCGACATCTGAGTGCCAAAAGTTTTAACAAACTTACCAGGAGTCCATACCGTGAGTGAGATAAAACAATAGCATTTGATTGGTAGATTTAGCATTTTTCTAGAATGTTGTAAAAAAGCATGATAAGCATAATTCATATAATTTAAAATAGAACAGACAGGAAATTATGAAAAAAATCTTTAGTATAATTATATTCGTTTTTGTTTTAAATACGTTGACCGATATTCATGCAAATAATATTAATATTTTGAAAGAACAGATAAAACAAGAACATGATAATTTTCCAATCGGTGATTTAAATGATGTGGAGTTTGTAAAAAAAATTATTAATCAAATGTTTTTAAAAGATCAAGAAATTAGGCAATATTTTATAAAATATAGTAACGATTCAGAATTTCGGGATTTAGTAATAAATCTGGATCGCTTTAATACGTTAAAAATGAAAGAAATTTTGAGCGTACATGGATGGGTAAGCATTTCTAAATTTGGTGCTAATGCAGATGATCAGGCATGGTTATTGGTGCAGCATGCAGATCATGACCCTTTTTTTCAAGCGGGTTGTTTATTTATATTAGGGACGTTAATTGATAAAGCTGAAACAGTTAAAAAGAATTATGCTTTTCTCTATGATCGTGTTGCACTAAAGTTTCCGAGTCTTGGTCTGAAGCAAAAATATGGAACGCAAGTTAAAATTGAAAATAATAAGTTTGAGCTACTTCCTCATGAAGGAAGTATAGAGACATTAAATATAGAACGAGGTAAAATGGGATTAAATTCTATAGAAGAATATATGGAAGTTATAAAAAAATTGTATGATAAATAAAATTAATGCTGACATATAATTGTTATGCTTAGATAATAAATGATATTTATTCTCATGCCGATGCAAGAAATGTAGAGACATTTGTGTAAAGTTAGCCGACTATATTTATGTTCATTTAGGTAGTGAGGAGTCTATTGGCTCCCAATCTACGGGACAAAAATTTAATTTTGGATAGAAACCTAGCAAATACTAGCTGTTTCCCTGAACAGGCGAGAGGCGAAGCAACGAGCACGGATTCAAGGTCCAATTAACAATCATGATCGCAGCTCATGACGTTATTAAATATTTTGCCATGCTCTTCGAGCATGTATTTCGTTATGTATCCTGTCTGCATTCGTTGCTTCGCTTCAAGGCGTTCAGGAAAACAATGGTGTGTGGACAAATTTCTAGCATAAAAATGAAAATTGTCCCGTAGATTGATTAACTCATCACTATACAAAGTATCGTTAGTGATGGGCCGTATGAAGCGAGAGTTTCACGTAGGGTTCTGTGAGTACCTAGGGCTGAAATGCCCTGGGTGACTCGACTAAAATATACTAAAACTTATCCTTATATCGTTCCTTAAAGTCACTGAATATTTTTGTGATGATAGCGCTCATTTCCTCAGCATTAAATTGATCATCTTTCCAGATTTGGAAATCAATATCAGAATCTTTAAGCATTGATTGAATATCAAAAAGAATATTATATCCTATTCCAAAACGAGAATTTAAAACCTGAAACAAATTAAAATTCTTCCCCAATGCTCCAGTCATTTGAATCGTCATTACATCGCCCATATCCAAAAAAAATGGTTCTATTTTGCTTGGAGCAAATTTTTGAAATACCTCGATAGCGGAGATACCATTTTCAGTTGCAGAATAATTATGAAGTATTGGTAAAATGATATCAAATAAATTATTAAGAACAAAATTGCAATCAGTTTCTAAATCGTTAAACTCACCTCTATAAAAACGATAGTTTTCATGCTCAAGAAAAAACAAACAAAAATGATCTAGATTCTGTATTTTCTGATCTTGATTTAAATTGATCAGTCCAAGAAGCGCTTTATATTTATCAACTCCATCTTCATTGCACATATCAACAAAATTAGCTACTGGTGATGCATGCGCCCAGTCATGTGTCAAGCAACTCATAGATGTTTGATTTAAATATCCATCAAATTTAGAACGGAACAAAGGAAAACCACACAGACGCATATCTTGCCCTAATGATTCATTCAAAACTTTCAAAGATAAGTAACCTGATTCACTAACAATTGTATAAGGATATAAATTAAACTCAACATACATAGTAGGCTTTATATGTTCTGAACCAATTCCATTGTAAAAAATTCCATAATTATCATAATCTTTATTTAATATAAAATTTAATGCTTCTTTTAAGTTATCGAATAGAAATTTTTCATCTATAATAGAGTTTAATTGTGATTCAGTTACAATCTTCGCATAATATAAATGAACGATATTAAAATGAGCCAATGTTAAATTTTCACCATTTTCGCCAAAAAACGCTAATACGTGATCGTAAATTTTATTGAATGTTTCTAGGTATGCACCATCTAAAATTTCTGCTATTGCCGTAGAGTTTTCTATAAATTGCGGCAAAAGTTCTGGGAAGGGTGCGTCAGGAGCTCTATCTTTTTTTAATTGAACAAGTCTTTCAAATTGTACTTCCGGAGAAGTAAGTATTGCTGCAATTACTTTTGATGTTCCATAAAAAAAAGAAACACAAAAAAATACAGTTATAATTAGTTTTTTCAACATTTTATATCCTTAATTAAATTATACCATTTTTAAAAAATGCTAAGTAATTTAAAAACTTAGAGAATTTCTCTTAATTAAATTAAAAACATATAACAAACTAATAATTTTTAAAAACAGCACAACATACCTTGTTAACTATGTATAACTATCATCAAAAGCATATACAGTCAACAATTTTATACATTAAACATAAAAAATATTTGTATGTAATTTAAAATATACATTTATTATTATAAAAGAATAATTTTATTATTATAAAAGAATAATTTTATTTAAATATTGATCAATTTTGATGAAATAACACCTTCACGTCTTTTCAACAAATCCTTCGCTTGAAGATGGATATGCATCAAAAGCTCATCCTCATCAAAAGAGGTGACTTTTCCTTTAGATACAACTTGTTTGCCATCAACCCAAACATCTTCAACATCACTTGCGCGTCCTGCATAAATTAAATTCCATAAAACTGGATCATGATTTTCTGACGATATAAGAGGCATTAAATGGGGTTGCCATAAATTAACTGTTATGAAATCTGCCTTTTTGCCTATTTCCAGCGATCCTATTTCATGGTCCTGTCCCAGCACTTTTGCGCCTTCAATAGTTGCTAAACGCAAAGTTTCGGCAGCATTAAGGGCAGTCGCATCGTGATTTAAATTCTTTTGTAAAAGGGAGCCAAATTTCATAAGCTCCCACATACTTAGGCTATTATTGGATATAGAACCGTCCGTACCCAATCCAAATTTTATATTTGCAGCTTTAAGACGATCAATTTGCATAGAACCGCCGCCTAATTTCACATTACTTGTGGGGCAATGCGCAATGCGTACGTCATTATCTTTAAACAAAATTATCTCGTCATCAGAAAGATAAACACAATGAGCAATAATCGTTTTGGGCGTTAATATATTGCGTTCATGCAATAAATAACCTGGCAATTTGCCAAAATGGTTTTTAACAGCTTCAACTTCGTCTTTGAATTCGCTTGTATGTGTATGAATATAAACCCCATATTCGTCTGAAAGCCTTCGCGCCTTTTTATATGCATCAACAGAACAATAAAAAAGATGCTCAAGCCCTACTAAAATTTGAATTCTATTATTGTAACTTTGATGATGTGTTTTAATAAGTTTTTCATTTTGTTCCATTGTTTCAAAATAGCCTTGCCCTAAATCTGAAACATAGGGCGCTAAATGCGCACGCATTCCAAGGGAACCTGCAGCATCCGCCGCTTTATGCATAAAACGATACATATCAAGAACGCAAGTTGTGCCGCCTTTTAAAGCCTCAAGGTAACTAACCATCGAGGCCCAATACGCATCTTCCTCGGTCAAAACTTTATGTTCACGTTGATATTCAGGTAACCATTCTAAGAAAGGTAGATTTTCAGAAAATCCTTTTAATAAAGAACTATGAGAATGGACATCAATAAATCCAGGTAACACAGCAAAGCGGTCTTGGGCATCTATAATTTCAACGTTTTCGTTTAAAATAACATCATTTTTTGATCCAACATTAAGGATACGATCATTCTCCCACAAAATTGTGCCAGATTCGTAAAAATTGTTGTGAAGATCAACAGGATAAATACGCGCGTTAATAATTGCTTTTTGAGTCATAAATTTTATCCATCCATAATTTTGCAAAAAATATAATTTTTAACTTGCAAATGGTCAACGGTTATGTCATATTATGTTTACAACACATTTATTGGCTGCCCGGCCAGTGTTGTTTTCTTCTTGGGCGTTTCCTCCCTAAACTTGGGCCGTTCGCGGCCTCTTTTTTATATAGTATTTTCCATTTTTGTTAATAGGGCGTTATTCGTTTCTCATGTAGGAAAAGACTACACTTCACGCCTCATTCCTACTCTTAACTAAAAGCGAAAACATTATATATTGTTATTCATTCGAAAATTGCTTTTCAACTTTTTCAAAAACACCTTTCATAGAATCAGAAATTTTACCACCAAAGCTTGATAAACCGGTGACTAAAACCAATACGAGACATGCAAGTAAAAGAGCATATTCAATGGCTGATGCGCCATATTCAGAATTTTTTAACAAGGATTTTTTAAGCTGTTGTTTGTTTGACATTTCCACTTGATGTTCTTTCCCTCGTTTTATTTTTTTGAAGTATACCGCTCTTGTTTCAAACTGTGGAGGTCGTCAGATTTCGGGATTCATCATGCTCATGTACAAAGAGGTACACGCAGCAGTCTTCACCACTCATCTTCTCGACCCAATTTCGAAACAATTTGGGTATAGCTTTTTATATTTTTGAATGAATTGGATAAAAAGTAAAGGGGGAGTTGCCTCCTCCTTTCCGATCTATAATAGTGAAATGATTTGAGATTCAGACAAGAAGCAAGGCTCGAAGTGTAGTTCTTCCTACATGAGAGCGGTAGCGATGATGTATCAATCCAAAGTCATTTCATTATAAATTAGGCGCTATAATACATGTCAAATTCAACTGGATGCGGCGTATGTTCATAACGATACACTTCATTCCATTTCAATTCGATATAGCTTTGAATAAAATCATCAGTGAATACATTACCTTGTTTAAGGTAATCGCAATCTTCACCCAAAGAAATAAGGGCTTCGCGCAATGAACCACAGACTGTTGGTACTTTTGCAAGCTCTTGAGGTGGTAAATCATAAAGATTTTTATCCATAGGCTCACCAGGATGAATACGATTTTTAATCCCATCAAGACCCGCCATAAGCATAGCAGCAAATGCTAAATAAGGATTAGCTGTTGGATCTGGGAAGCGTACTTCAACACGTTTTCCGTTTGGATTTGATACATAAGGAATACGGCAAGAAGCAGATCGATTACGTGAAGAATACGCCAATAAAACAGGCGCTTCAAATCCTGGAATCAAGCGTTTATAGCTATTGGTCGATGGATTTGTAAACGCGTTCAATGATTTGGCATGTTTAATGATCCCGCCAATGTAAAACAAGGCGGTTTCAGATAAATCAGCATAACCATTACCGGCAAAAAGCGCTTTACCATCTTTCCAAATGGATTGATGCACATGCATACCGGAACCATTATCACCCATAACAGGTTTTGGCATAAAGGTAGCTGATTTTCCATAGGAATACGCAACATTTTGAACAACGCATTTATATGTTTGAATTTTATCAGCTGAATTCACAAGTGTATCAAAACGAATACCAAGCTCATTTTGAGCGGGTGCCACTTCATGGTGGTGACGTTCTGTTTCAATGCCCATATCTGATAAAACAGTGAGCATTTCTGCACGTATGTCATGCATTGAATCAACAGGTGCTACAGGAAAGTAACCGCCTTTAACAGTTGGTCTATGCCCTAAATTGCCCGTTTCGTATTTACGATTCGTATTATGTGGGCTTTCTAAAGAATCAAGTTTAAATGATATATTATGTGATTCAACAGAAAAACGAACATCATCAAAGACAAAGAATTCAACTTCTGGACCAAAATATGCTTTATCGCCTACTTTAGAAGTCGCCACAAATGCTTCAGCTTTTTTAGCAATCGAACGTGGATCTCTGTTATAAGGCTGTTGTGTTACAGGTTCATAAACGTCTGCAATAATAATAAGTGTTGGTTGCGCTGAAAAAGGATCCATAACTGCTGTTGCAGGATCTGGCATTAAGCACATATCTGATTCGTTAATTTCTTTCCAACCAGCAATTGATGAACCATCAAACATAATACCATCTTCGAAGAAGTCATCATTAACAGTTCCTACGGCCTGGCTCATGTGATGCCATTTTCCGCGCGGATCTGTAAATCGCACATCAACATATTTCACATCAAATTGACTGATTAAGTCATAAACTTTTGTCCGATCAGACATCATTACTTTCCTTTTGATTTGGCTGTTTTCTAAGTAGGCAAAATACTCAAATCTGTTATCTCATACTTCAACTTGTTCAGCAATAGTAGAATTAATGCAATAGTCAATAGATTTGAGAAACAGGCAAGGAACAACAAGCGAAGTGCATCTTTATATACATAAGCGAGGCGTAACGATGAATCCTTCTAATATCTATCGATTATAGATTTGCGCATGAAAAATTTTGTTAATATCGAATTTCAATATGTTAAGATTAAAACTTCAAAACAAGTATCTTAATATAAAAATTTTATGGGGGTGGTGGAGCCAAGCGGGATCGAACCGCTGACCTCTACAATGCCATTGTAGCGCTCTCCCAGCTGAGCTATGGCCCCATATAAGTTCTTTTCTACCCTATTTTCAAAAGAATGCAAGATAAAAATGCTATTTTTTGGTTTTTTTTGAAGGTTGATTAGATTTTCAATCCAATAAACATATTTTACTTTTATTCTAAAAACAAAATACATGATATACATTAAATATTATCAATTACATGATCATATCACTCAGTAAAATTTCAATAATTCTAACACATTTTATTATATTTACTCAATTCTTCTTCTAGTTTCAAAAGAAGAAAACCATTTTTTTATATAATCAATTTTTATTTTAATTTTATCGTTAATTTTATGATTGTTAAAACTAAGAGCCATCTGATAAGCATCTAACGCTTTTTGTTGGTATGCTTTACTTTTATTAATATCTCGTTCATGTTTAGCGAAATTAAAACTATAGGTATCTCCTAAAGCATCATAAAGATCTGATGAAGAACATTTTTTAATCCCTTTTTGATAAATTGAAATTGCTTTGTAAACGTCTTTTTTTTCATATTTATAAGCATCTCCTAAAGCACGATAAAGTTCTGCTGAGGGACATTTTTCAATACCTTCTTGGTAGATTGCAATTGCTTTATTTGTATTTTTCTTTTCATGTCTATAAGCATCACCTAAAGCACGATAAAGATCTGCTGAAGGGTAGTTATCAATCCCTTTTTGATACATTGAAATTGCTTTATTTGTATCTTTTTCTTCATAATAATAAGAATCCCCTAAAGAACGATAGAGATCTGCTGAGGGGCATCTATCAATCCCTTCTTGATAGATTTCAATTGCTGTATTTGTATCTTTTTTTTCATATCTATAAGCATCACCTAAACCACAGTAGAGATCTGCTGAGGGGCATTTATCAATTCCTTTTTGATAGATTTTAATTGCTTTATTTGTATCTTTTTTTTCATAATAATAAGCATCACCTAAAGAACGATAGAGATCTGCTGAAGGACATTTAAAAATACCTTCCTGATAGATTTCAATTGCTGCATGAACTTCGTGCTTTTCATATCTATAAGTATCACCTAAAGAACGATAGAGAACTGCTGAGGGGTATTTATCAATCCCCTCTTGATAGATTTCAATTGCTGTATGAACCTCTTGCTTTTCATATCTATAAGCATTGCCTAAACCACGGTAGAGATCTGCTGAGGGGCATCTATTAATCCCTTCTTGATAGATTTCAATTGCTTTATTTGTATCTTTTTTTTCATAATGATAAGCATCACCTAAAGAACAATAGAGATCTGATGAAGGACATTTAAGAATACCTTCCAGATAAATTTTAATTGCTGTATCTATATCTTGTTTTTCATAACAATAAACATTACCTAAGCCAATATATGCTTGTTCATAATAAATGGATTCTTGATTTTCATCATCATTAGAATATAAAACCATCGAAAAGTACTTTATTGCTTCGTCAGCCTTTTTTTTAAAAGAAAAATACTTTCCTTTTAAAATTAGATCACGCAATTTTTTATTTTTTTCGTTAATGTCATCTACTGTATCTAAAAAATCATCATTATGATTTCTGTTTAAAGAATCATCATGCAATGAATATAAATCAGAAATATTTTCAGGATTTTCAACTTGGTCTTGCATTTTAGTATCGACATCTATATCAGTATCACTTTCTGTGTCCGTATTAGTGTCTGTATTACTCGTCATAATACGTAATATTTTTCGAGGCGGTTGAGATTTTATTGTAGAAGAATTTTTTGTTCTTTTACGTCCCACAATAGAATTTTCCATTGTTTCAATTTGATCTAATGGCTGCGCGGAAACATTTGGCGCAGAAACATTTGACGCAGAACCGTCTTGAGTGGATCTATTTCTTGGTCGAACTCTATTCACATTGCCTTGCCTACGAACCTTGTCACGAATATTTGTACGTCTTTTGTTTGCTTCTTTACTTTTGTAATAATCCGGATGAAAAGTATCATTTTGACGTGTTGAATTTGATGTTTGTTTTTTTTGAGTCTTTCCGTTTCCAATTGTTTTATTAAATAATGTCCAAGCCAATGCAACAGCATTCTCCCGTGTCATTCCATTAGGTGTATATTCATAAAGAAGAATCATTTCCGACATATCTAAAAAATATGTTTTTGTGTAACACTCATTTTTTGTTTTTAAATTATCAAATATTTCCCAAGCTTTATTTAGTTCTTTTTGTTTAACGTAAATTTGACCTTTATAAATTTTTGCATAATGTCTATATTTTTTTATTACACTTTGTGAACCTTTTTTATTAATTAATGTGTCTAATTTTTTTAACATAGAATCAATGGAATTATTTTCGTGAAGAAAGTTTTTTTTAAGATAAATTTGAATGTGACAAAAAAGAGCATTTTGATCATCAAAAAGTTTTGCCGCATTTTTATATGCAGCAATCAAAGATTCATAAGCATTAAGTCCTGGAAGGTATTTTGCTTTGCCAAAAACAAAATATTTTATTTGAGAAGCAGTAAAACTTATTTCCGTTTGTGCAGGCTGTGATACTTGATTGTGTGGCTCATCTTCAGTGAATTCTAAATCGTAACAAGGTGTTGTAGGTAGAAAACTTGAAGAAAAATCTTCAAAAGTTATTTCTTCTTCTGGTGATTTTGGTGATTCTAAAGAAAAAAATATTTCTTCTTCCAATGGTTCTGAAGAAAAACTATCAAAACTTATATTTAATGAGAGTTGCTCTTCTCTAAATCTTCCTTCTTCAAGAAGAGAATTTCTTAATTCTGTTAGATGTTTATCTTCATCATTTTGTGAACGTATATTTGTATTCACATGTCCTGTTTCAACTAATCTATTGTAATGTTGATTTTTATGTAAAAGAGATAAATTTTGATTTACATTGGAAGAATCATTTGAAAAAGCATGACTTATAAAAAGGATTTTTTCACCAGGAGCAGCGCTATAAATATATAAGTTTTTATTATTTAATACGGCAAAAGCATCGATAAGGGTGTATAAAATTGGTAAGTTAGGATCAATTTTTTGAATTTTTTTGTTTTGGTCTAAAAAGTACTTATTTGCATTGTAAGAAAGCTCATGCTTTATATTTTTAATTTTATTTAAATATTCTTCTACAGAAATATTTTCTGCGTAATCATTTTTAATATATTCGCGCATTTTACGATTACGACGCTCATATTTTGTATCGTTATCGTTAAGGGCGTTAAGCATTGCATCAATAGCTTCTTCCCGCGAATCGTATCCAAAAGCTTTAAAACCACAAGCAAGGTTTTTGCCTGAAATATAATATTCATTAAAAGTAATTGCTTGATTAGTATTCAGTTTCCATGGATTTGTCCTATCAGGTATTGATGCATTAACAGCATCATCAATAGTACATTCTGAACAATTAACAGAAGAAAAAAATATAAAAAAAGATAAAAAGATAAAAGAAATATTTTTAATCATAACAACCTACATAATTTTAAAAAGTAACAATCAAGACTGTATCATAAAAGCAACATGAAAACAAAAAATATAATAAAATTTATAAATAAACTAAATATTAAGTAAAGTATAAATAAAACTTCAATAAAAAGATATTTAATTACAATTAACCACATTGTAATAAATATTTTTTCAAACATTATATACAAATTACTGATGGAAAACGCTAAATTATACACAGGGTCTAGAACATGTAAAAACACTTAAAAGAAATTGCAAATCCATTAAAATTGTTTTTCACGAAATAATTTAGGAAGGAAATAAAGTTACAACAAGACATACTGGTCATGTAATAAAAGACGATGATTCTGAAGTAAAAGTAGATGTAATGGCTATTTTTGAGATTAAAGACGGCAAAATAATCGGCTGCCGTGAATTAACGCGCCTTGTATAGTCATTCCAATTAACATCCATATGAATTACGATTTGGTCTAAGGTAGTGCCATAAGGGTCAAAAATCCTACGTTTTTTTAAGAGGCTGTCTATTGGAATGACTATATTTTTCTATTGAGTCGAGACATGTTGTTCAATGAGTTGAATAATTTGTTTATTTTTAGTTTTACGTGCGTATTGCAAAGGGGTTCCGTATAAAGGATGTTTTATTCTTAGATCTATTCCATGCTCGATTAATGTGGTGATAATGGAAAAGTTTTGAGTATCAATTGCTTTATTGATCGGTTGTTTTTCAACAGAAGGTTCTGAATCAAAAGAAAGTTTGAAAATATCTAGTAAAAAGTTAAGAATTTCTGTGTTTTCAATTTTGATAGCAATGTTTAGAATTTTAATTTTAAAATCTTCATCCATCATATTATTAGTAAAAAATTTTTCATTCTTAAAAAGAACTTTTACTAAATCTATTAGTTTATTTTCCATGATATATTTAATTAAATTTATGGATTTTTTTTTGTCAAGTGCAATATCTTCGTGTTTTATAAAAATTTCTAAAATTTCATTTCTCCCGTATTGTTGAATAAGCTCAATAAGTGGCTCTTCTAAACACCTATATCTAAATTTTGAATTAGGATTGCATCCAGAATTTAGCAATTTTTGCGTAATAAGAGGATAATTGTTAATACTGGCCCAACCTAGCAAATTGCGGTCAGCGGAAGGCTCATCTTTTATTTGTGCGCCTTTTGCTAATAGCAAATCAACAAGTTCAGGGTGATTATATTTGACTGCAAGATATAAGGGGGAATGTTCAGTTTCTTCTTCTAAGTCATTGATATCTATTATTGATTTATTAATATCAATTTGATTTTCATTGTTGAGGATGGAAATTAGTTTATCTAGATCACCAGAGCATATATAAGCAGATAATAAATGATCTGAAATATTTGTCTTTATAGGAATATTTTCATTTTCTAATTCAATATTTCTTTTTTTTAACAATAAGTCTAATGCATCGTTCTCTGTGAGAATTGTTTTTCGCGGTGGTGTAAATCTCGATTTTAATATTAATGAAATGATATCAGTCACCAATACTTTCAGGTTTGTTTTATATTCTTGCACTTCTGGCGCATTACGAGAGAGGCCGCGCCAATAAGATATAACTTGCAAGGGGCTATTTTCTGAAAAAAGCTTTGGATGTAAGATAAACCTACCTTGAATTTTATTTAAATCGAATAAAGGATTATTTATTTGGATTAAAGATTCATGATCGTTTTTACATATTTTTTTTGAAAATTTTTCAAGTTGAGCAGGATTATGACGCATAGCTTTAATAAGAAGCGCCACTTGATTTTTGTTAATATCATAATCTTTGGACCCATCTATAGTCACGCCAACACCTAATGATTTAGATAGATAAACAAATTCATCGATATTATCGGGCGCAAAACTAAATTGGAACAAGCGTCCACGATCTAATAAAGGAAGCGCTTCAAATTTTAAAATTAAATCCTTTATTTCTGATAGTTGTGACATATCAATGCCAAAATAAGTAAATAATTTTATCAATGATTTAGAGAGCAAAATCTTCCTCTCAGATCTTGCCTCCATAAACAAAGCCATTGAATCGTCAAATACAACATGATGATTTCCAAACAAGAATAAATTCATGGATAACGCTTTTTCAGCATAATCGGCAGAATAATTACCGAGGTCTGTGAAAGATTTTACGTTTTGCTTAACTTTTTGATCATTAATAAAATCGGCGATATTCTCAATATCAAAAAAAGCTTCATCTGTACCGCGACACAGCATAAGGTCTTCTCGTTGAATATTCATTATTTGTCGTCTGAGTTCAGAATAAATGTCATAAAGCAAACCAACAATTGGACTTGAAGCATGATACATAAAATATCTATCTGGTGAATTTTGTTCTTCTAAAAGCGCTTCAACAATTGGAGTAATATTTTCATGATTTGAATTGCTCCTTATTCCTAAGTAATCTGTCATTGTGAAATCTTTTTCATAAAAATTTTGTATGTTTTTTTTTATGTCTTCAGATTCAGATCCTTGTTTTATTTCTACAAAATCATTTCCAAGAAATGACTTTAGATATCCAAGGCTTTGCGAATAATTTAAATCAAAATGTTTGTTTTGAAAAATAGGATTAGCGTTTATACTACTGGATGCATAAAATAGAAAAAATGCATATATAGCGATTTTTTTTAACATATTTGTCTCTTAATTAATAAAAATATTATATTTATTTTAAACTAACTGTAAAACAAAATTTTGTCAACAAAAATGCAATTTTTATTGTTTTAAAGTAAATTTATTCAAATATAGTCATCATATGTCGCTTTTTTTATTGTTTCTTATCTAGGCGCGTTAAAACCTTCGTCTTCAGGCGAAGACTTTAGTACGTTATTGCTATGGAAGAATGCAGAAACGGAAGTCATAGTCTATTTGACATCAATCTACGGGACAAAAAATAACTTTGGTAAAACCCGCCAAACATCCAGCCGTTTCCTGAACAAGCGAGAAGCAAAGCTTCGAGGACGGATTCAGGGTTCAATTAAGAATCATGATCGTAGATCATGACGTTATTTAATAATTTTGCCATGCTCTTCGAGCATGTATTTCGTTATGGATCCTGATCTGCATTCGTTGCTTCGCTTCAAAGCGTTCAGGAAAACAAAGGTTTGTGGGCAAATTTCTAACAAAAAAGGTTTAATGACGATGCTTGCAGCTTGATAAAAAAGGAATTTTATTTTTTTGAGACAGACCAGGTCCTTTCGCGTTAGAACCAGTTAATTTTTCAATAGTTGATCTAGGCATATAAGCTTCTTTTGATTGAATTAATGAATGCCCTGAAACAATTGGAATCATAGATTTTTTTTGACATTTTGAACAATCTTTCAAATCATCGCGCGCACTTATCGAGCGTAATTCTTCTTTTATGATCCCGCATTGGGTGCATTGATAATCGTAAAATGGCATTTTTCACTCCCTTGATAATGAAACACTATAATTATTTCGGAAGAATGTCTTGATCAAATATCCCTGTCGGTATTGAAAGTGAGCAAACACAATTGGGGATATCAACAATGCCACCTATACGTCCTTCAATGGGTGCTGCTGTTAAAATAAGATAGGCTTGCGCGCGCGTATAGCCAAAATGTTCTAAATAATCAATAGCTTTAAGACAAGCTTGGCGATATGCAACAGTTGCATCCATATAGTAATTGACACCGTTTTCGACAGATATGCCTTGAAAACTTATATAATTTTCATAATGCGGTTTAATTTTGCTTGGAATAAAAACAGGTGCATTAATCGAATATTTGGCCATGCCGCCTTTGATGAGATCAACACCAATGTGCATTGCACCATCCATTTCAATAGCGCCGCAAAAAGCGATTTCACCATCGCCTTGACTAAAATGTAGATCGCCCATGGATAGTCCTGCGCCCTTTTGATAGACGGGGAAAAAGATACGACTACCGCGCGAAATATCTTTAATGTCCATATTGCCGCCATGTTCACGTGCTGGAATTGTTCGACAGGCTTCTTTGGCCATTTGATCAAATTTATTTCCTTTTAGCCCACGCAATACTGCAGTTTCAGGGCAGGGTGGTTTGGCAAGACCTTGTGCCACAAGTGGAGCTTCACGTTTGTTCCATTCCGTCAGTAATTCATATGATGGCAAGCAGCCAATTAATCCAGGATGAACTAATCCTGTAAGTTTTATGCCTGGAATATGCCGAGAAGTTGCAAAAAGACCTTTTAAATCCCAAATTGCCTTATGTGGATCTGGAAAATAATCGACTAAGAATCCGCCACCATTGTCTTTTGAAAAATTGCCTGAAAAACCAATAGGTGTAATAGGATTTATATCTATAATATCAACGACAAGTAAATCACCAGGTGCTGCCCCTATTATTTCGAAAGGACCTGTTAAAGGATGGGCTAATGTTAAATCAATGTTTCGAATATCGCTCACATCATCATCATTTTTAATCTGTGCATCTAAAAAATCTAAACTTTCAATAATAGCTTCATCGCCTGGCATGAGGGAGGCTAAAAATGGGATATCGGAGTGCCACCTATTATGTCCAATTTCAGGTTGTTCCGACAATCTTACACCCGGCTTGATACGAATATGGAGCATTTTTAGTCTCCTTAGTTATTCTATAATTTCAGCGTAAATCTATTAGGGTTAAAAAATGATTAAATGACATGATTTAACACGAGCAAAAAAAATGATAATGTGAGATTGATTTTAAATGTGCAGAGCAATTATATTTTTTAGATTAATGCGGTATTTACTCTTTTCAGAATCTGTTGATCAACGTATTATCATATCAGTTAATAATCTAGATTTTCTGTGTAGAGGCCTTGTCTATTTATGCTTTATAACCTGCTTACCCCGCTTGCTGATTCTTTTGGGCCTTTGAACCTTTTTCGTTATTTGACGTTTAGAACTGGTGGTGCCATTCTTACCGCATTAATTTTAAGCTTTATTTTGGGACCAAAAATTATTAATTGGCTTAAAACTAAACAAAAAGAGGGCCAACCTATTCGGGATGATGGTCCTGAAACGCATCTTCTAACAAAAAAAGGGACGCCTACAATGGGCGGCCTTCTTATTTTGACAGCTTTATTGATAAGTACTTTTTTGTGGTCTGACCTTACCAATCCTTATATTTGGATTGTGATGCTAGTGACCCTTTCTTTTGGATTTATTGGATTTATAGATGATTATCTGAAGCTTACAAAAAAAAACTCAAAGGGATTTTCAGGAAAAATTAAGTTATTTATTGAGTTTATAATTGCAGCGATTGCAGGTTATTTCATACTTATAAACTCAACAGAAAACCTTGGAACGATGCTCACCATTCCGTTTTTTAAATCAATGCTTATTGATTTGGGTTATTTTTTTGTTCCTTTTGCCTGTTTTGTTATCGTTGGAACATCTAATTCTGTTAATTTAACAGATGGTTTGGATGGTCTTGCGATTGTACCGATTATGATTGCATGCACTTGTTTTGCGCTTATTTCGTATCTTGTGGGTAATGCGGTTTTTGCCAATTATTTACAACTTCATTATGTAAGTGGGTGTGGTGAAATCACTGTATTTTGTGGCGCTATGATAGGGGCGGGGCTTGGTTTTTTATGGTTCAATGCGCCGCCTGCAATGGTGTTTATGGGTGATACGGGATCTCTTGCGGCAGGTGGTGCTTTGGGTACAATCAGCGTCATTACGAAGCATGAAATTGTCTTGATGATTATTGGTGGTCTTTTTCTTGTTGAAACGGTATCAGTGATCGTACAAGTTATATCCTTTAAAACAACAGGTAAACGTGTTTTTCGTATGGCGCCGCTCCATCACCATTTTGAAAAAAAAGGATGGGCTGAACCTACTGTTGTTATTCGCTTTTGGATTATTGCAACAATATTAGCGCTTATAGGTCTTTCAACTTTAAAGTTAAGGTAATCATGCTTAATCTATCACTTTTCAGCGGTAAAAAATTTGGCGTCTTGGGCCTTGGTAAATCAGGGCTTGCAACGGCGCTTGCCTTACAAAAAAATGGTGCGCAAGTCATTGCATGGGATGATGCTCAAGAAGGTCGTAAAAGTGCTGAAAATCAAGGTGTTACTATAAAACCCTTTGATGCTATTGTGTTAAGTACATTGGATATGCTTGTTGTATCACCAGGCGTTTCATTAACGTATCCCAAACCACATGCAGTAATTGCGCTTGCGAAAGAATTAAATATTCCTTTGACGGGAGATTTAGATCTTTTCTATAAAGCACACCAGCATGTTAATTTTATAGGTATTACGGGCACGAATGGTAAATCAACAACAACTTCACTTCTTGGTCATATTTTGAAACAAGCCCAACGTGAAGTGACGGTTGGTGGAAATATTGGTACACCCGTTTTAGAATTAGACTCAATCTCTGAAAATGGTATTGGTGTCTTGGAGGTTTCTTCATATCAGTTAGATATTAATCCTCAATTAAAGTTCAAAGTTGCTATTTTGCTTAATATCACACCTGACCATTTAGACCGTCATGGTAATTTTGAAAATTATGTTCAAACGAAGAAAAAAATCTTCCAGCATCAAACGTCCGATGATTTTGCTGTCATTGGGATAGATTCACCTTCTTGTAATGCAATCGCCCGTGAATTGGAAGAAAAAAATAAACAAAAAATCATTAAAATCGCTATTGAGCGTGTAATTCCCGGGGCTTATTATACTCAAAATGGCGTTTTATTTGATGGTACGTCAAAACAAATAAGAACAATTCTTGATCTGAAAGATTTACCACGTTTAAAGGGTCAGCATAATTGGCAAAATGCTGCTGCAGCTTATATTGCGTGTCATGTTCTTGGTATTTCTGATGCACAAATTATTGATGGATTAAGAACTTTCCCGGGGCTTGTTCATCGCCAAGAATATGTCGCGTCGACGAACAATATTCAGTTTATTAATGATAGTAAAGCAACCAATGGTGAGGCTGCTGCCAAGGCACTCGTATGCTTTGATAATATTTATTGGATTTTAGGTGGGCTTCCTAAACAAGATGGTTTAACAGCAACCATTCCATATTTTTCTAAAATTAAGCATGCCTTTTTGATTGGTAAGGCAGCACCTGAATTTGCTGAAGAATTGAAGGGAAGGGTGCCTTATACACATTGCGAGATTCTAGAAAAAGCTGTTTTAGCTGCTTACGAACAAGCAAAACGAGATCAATTACCAAATGCAACTATATTGTTGTCGCCAGCTTGCGCGTCTTGGGATCAATATCCAAGTTTTGAAGTACGCGGTGACGCGTTTAAGAAAAATGTGCATGATTTGTCGAAGTGAATCAATTTGAGATTTACGGGATAGTTTTTAATTTCATACTTTCTGTTTGATTCTCGCGCCACTGTTTTCCCGAACTCGTTGAAGCTACGCAACGAGCACGGATTCAGGATCTTAAATAGTGTTTGCCTGATAGATTAGAAATACTAATCTTCATAAAAACGCAACTCATCCCGTGCATTAAGGCGTGTATCTGGGGGTAATTGTGTTCTAAAGCTAGTCGATTCGCCTGGATTTAATTTCTCTGCATTTACCTTGATTTTAGCAGATGTTAAAATCTTATCATCTCTTTTATATGGCACGACTTTAATTGAAGGAATAACTTTCTCATCATTTGAAGTATTTTTTATCTCTCCTTCAAGAAGCATAAATTTTCCACCTTCGGGATTGCGATCAAAAGAAGTTTTAAGATTTTCAAATTTAAGCCCTTCTCCAATCTTAGGTACAGGCAAGCCTATCAATTCATAAAAACGCGCTGACCCCTCCCAGGTCTTCACAATAGATTTGCGCATTAATAATAAACTTGTAATAAAAAGAATCAAAATCAAAGAAACAATCAAAAGAACTGGCCAAAGTGGTTTTTTAGTTTTATCACTTGTAGCTGCAAAACGTGGTACAGCCTCTCTTGGATGAACAATAGTTGGTTTGCTTCTGGTAAAAACATCACTATCTTGAGGGGATTGCGAAGGAGCAGCATGCAATTGAAGTTTAACTTCGGGCGAAGAGGTGTTTAAATTTGGGGCATTATCTTCATCATTTGGAACAGCATAAATATTTTTTGAAACGTGAGGTTCAGGAATTGATTCTTTTGGCACAGATCTTGAAACGGCTCTTGCGCCAACGGCAATCTTTTCATCAAGAGCGAGCTGCTGAGAATCATCAATAAGATCATTTTGTGAAGCAATCCAGGAATGCTGGCACTTCGCGCATTTAACGCGTCTTCCCTCATCGCTGATATTATTTTGTTTTAATCTATATTGCGTACTACAAGCCGGACATTGTAAAATCATGGAGGCCCCCTCTTTCTTATTATTTATAACTTTTATCATTAGTTGATGCAAGTCTTACCAGAAAGAAAGTGGATATAAATCTCATTTATGATGGATATTTTTTTAATTTTAGACAGGATTTTGAACATATTAAAAATATATAATGAATGACATCATTCCAAATATTAATGAACCCTGAAAAAGCCATCACTTTTAATAAAATTAAGGATGGTAATTTTACATTATTATCTTTTTTACCGCAATAAATTAAAACTCTATTTTGACCAAATGTAAATTTTTTAATTGAAATCTATGCTTATTTTTAATAATAAATTGAAATTTTATAATAAATATGATATATCTTGTATAGGAAATACATTCTTTTTATGGAGGTTCAAATGGGAAAATTCAATTTTCTTGATTGGCTGGCCATGATTATTATGATTATTGGTGCACTAAACTGGGGCTTGGTTGGTGTGTTCAACTTTAACATAGTTGAATATATATTCGGCATCGGTGCTGTTGCTACCAAAATCGTTTATATCGTTGTAGGATTGGCAGCCGTCTATGGTATTGCAATGCTTTTTAAATGCTTTAAAGGATGTTAAGAAGCTGCAATAATTGTGAGCAAGCGAATGTCAGAGGTCAGGCGTTAGAAGATGTGTCTGAAGTTCGCCATCGCCGTTATTTTTCTGACGCCTGACCTCTGTTATTCGCTTTTTATTTCTCTTTTTATACGGAAGGGGGGGCGCTTGGTAGCGCCTCTTCTTCTTTTATCTTCTGAGAACTACATTAAGGCCCCCAAATAATATTCAACCTTTTATCCCGCCCACAATTCCAGCGATAAAATTTATAACGAACAGGATTTTTTAGGTGATATTCTTGATGATATTCTTCGGCGTTATAAAAAATGGACGCAGGTATAATTGACGTTACAACGTTTTTACCTAATTTTTTTTCAACTTCTTTTATGGATCTTTTAGCTTTTTCCTCTTGTTCTTCATTTTTAAAAAAAATAGCCGCTTTATAAGGAAATCCTTTGTCGCAAAATTGTCCATGATCATCAAAAGGGTCAATATTATGCCAAAAGATATCCAATAATTTTTCATAAGGCATTATAGCAGGATCAAACACTATCTTAACTGCCTCAAGATGTCCTGTATGCGATTCATATGTTGGATTTGTTGATGTGCCGCCTGTATATCCTGATTTTACATCGATGATGCCAGGCGATTTTTTGTGAGTATCATGATCCTCAAAAGCAGTTGCTCCACACCAAAAACAGCCCATTGCAAAAATTGCTTCTTGTGTTTCCATATCATCTGTTTGTTTTTTAAAATCAAAACTCATTTGATACCCCGATTGTGATTGATTTTCAGCATGAAGATTTATAGGTAGAACACCTTGTTTAACTTAAGATTAAACATTTTGCACCCAAATAGCTTATTTTCTTTCCATATTCATATTTATATGCATTTTTGTTATTATACAATACATCGATTTTATATCTTGTACACTAAGTTAATAATGACACAAATGATACATTTCGATTACATCTAAACAATAAGTTGAATAAATATATTTTTTTGAGTTATAAACTTAACTTCTAAAAAGTTAAAATACTAAGGGAAATTTTTAAAATGTATAAAGGCGAAATCATCGATACCCATATGCATTTATGGGATTTAAAAAACAACTATCCATGGCTTACAACAAATCTACCTACTCTTGAATATTTGGGTGGTAATTATAATAAGCTGAAAAAAAATTTTCTAGGAAATGATTACTCCAAACTTATACAACAACAAAAAATTACTAAATCAGTACATGTAGAAGCCTTCGGCTTTCAAGGAAATCCTATATTAGAAACCCAGTGGTTACAAAAACAAGCTGAATTGAGTATTCTAACTTCCTATATCGTTTCAGCAATTAAATTCTTTGGTCACGATCGTTGTATGTTTGGTAGCAATTTTTCACCTGATAGTTTGTTTTATAATTTCAATGAATTGGTAGATAAATTTAAAACAATACTTAATGTTTTTACAGAAGAAGAACAACATAAAATATTCTACAAAAATGCAGAGAAAATCTATAATTTGTAAATATAATAAACAAGTTAATTGAATAATAAATCTTAAAGACAAATGTAAAATAAAAAATTCAACAATGATCTTATTTTAAATATTAATCGTCATAATGTCCTTGGCAAGATAGAATTTTAATATTATCATTGTTTTCTATTTGATAAATAAGCCTATGTTTACCTGTAATCCGTCTAGAAAATGCATCAGAATTTACCAATTGTTCAGGCTTTCCACGTTTTCCACCTATTTTAATATCTGCGATGAGCTCGGATACTTTATCTCGTTTAAAAACATCAAGAGCTATCCATTCCTTTTGCGCATTTTTATCGAACGTAACTTTTATATCTTTGTTACCAATATTCATTTTTTGTTTTGAGATAAAAGAAGTTTTTTCTTGCTCTGAAAGCTTCCCGCGGAGAAGTTTTTTAAACTTATTACCTAGATCTTTTTTCTTTTGTTCACGCTGCTTCTTTTTAAGCGCTTTAAGTTCCTTTCGTTTCAATATACTTAATTCTTCAGACGATTCATCTGTTGATAAAGCAATTTTTTCTTTTACGTCAGCGTTCTCTATAACATTAGATGATTTAACAATATCACAATCACTATTAACTTCATAAGTATCATCAACACTATCATTATTAGCTAAGTTTATTTCTTCATTTTGTAGACGTTCATTTTCACTCATATTATCTAAAATAGAATCTTCTTTTTTTATTTCCGACACGGATTGATCAGATATACCAAAAGTATTTTGTTCTTCTTCTATTTCATTTTTTAAAATTTCATAATAAGAAGCTGCATTTTCAATACCCTCCAACGCCGCTTTCATTAAAAATGTTAAAGCCTCTTTCTTAACCTCAAGTGATTCGCCTGATGGTGAAAGAAGCTTAACAATAGCAAGATTGTAATAAGCATCACCGGAATCTGAATCCAAAAATAATTTAAGTGCAATTTCATTACGTTGAGAATCCGAAATAATTAGATTTCCATCTAAATCTTCAGATGTTTTCTTACAAAAAATTAAACATGCTAACCTGTTTAATGCAGAGCTTGTTTTTGATTTTCTATATAAACTTGCAGCAATTTCATTTCGTTTCCCTTCTGGAATATTATTGTTATCTAAATCTTGATCAACTTTGCCATCTTCAATTAAGTACCCAAGATAAAATAAGGACATAGACTCTGATCTTGACTGCCTAAATAAATCTGCGGCAATTACATATTGCTGTCCATCAGATATGTCCTGGTTATATAAATCCTTCTTAATTTCACCCCTTTCAATCAAATGACCAAGACTAAACAAAGACTGAGGTATTGATGTTGATTGCCTAAACAAATCTGCTGCTATTTCATATCGTTGTTCTTCTAAAAACTCTAAACCATTTAAATCTTTTTTAACTAAACCATTTTGAATTAGCAACCCAAGGATACATGAAGACATTGAGTGAGATAATGATTTTCTAAAGAAATTTGCAGCGCTTTCATATTTTTCATCAGGCAGAATGAGTTTATTGTTTAAATATAAAAGCTTATCCTTTAAAATACACATACCTATTTCATGCAATGACTCTGGCGTATTTAACTCTCTGTACAAATCTGATAAAATAATATATTTATTTTTTTCTGTTATATTTTTTCCATTTGAATCAAATTTAATATCACCATTTTGAATAGAACTTACCATGAATTTATTATTATCATTGTTATTATATGATTTTACGCTCCAAAACAGTCTTGATCCTATTTTGTTTCTATCAATTTCTTTAAATTTTATTCCCTTCTGATCTGAATTTCTTAACCCATTTAGAATTAATTTTGCTAATAAAGAAATATGATTTTGCTCAATAGGATTACGCCAACAATATGCACTTTCATGCAAAAATTTATTTTTATAAAAAAGAGCAGCAAGAAGATTTATAAGTTCTTCGCTTTTACTTTTTAATCTTTTATCACTTAAATACAACTTCCAGTTTAATAAATTAATCGTAAATATTGTTAATTTACGATCACATGGAAAAGCATGCAAAAAAGAAGTCCCTATATAATAAGCAACACTGAAAAAACGTGTATCAAAGAACGCGCTAGATATGCTTTCTAAAGAAAACAAAACACTACCAAGGTTTTTTTCCTCAAAATTTTTTATATATTCAAAACAAAGAATACGTTTTTTACAAAAACATGACTTTTTAACAAGGTTTTCTAATTTTGAAACAATTGTTGTCGGTATTTTTATTATCTGATTTAATTTAACTTTTTTTATTATTTGCATCCAAAATGAAATAACATACCATGAAAAAGCATCGTTATAATATTTTTGCTTTTCTTCTTCAGACGCATTATCACCTTGTTCTACTTTTAATGTACCTAATAACTCCATCGATTTGGGACATGCATTTTGAGATCCCTCTACAGAAAGCCTCAAAGCTTCATCAAAAGTTGGCTCATTTTTAAATTTATAATTCAAATATAATGCTAAAACATTTTTAAATTTTTTTTCGTTTTTTTCGTCAATTTTTTTTCGCTGGTTATCTTTAAGACTGAACCATTCTTTGAATTTTTCAAAACCACAAAATCTAGTATCGGCAAATGGATTTTCACCATTCATCATTATCTCTGTATCATCTTCATCATAATCAGCTGCAAAAACATGAATGGGTTTAAAAAAAAGACAAGAAACAATTGAAATAAAAAGAAATTTTCTCAACACAATAAAAACCCTTATTTAATATATATATATATAATAACGAGATAATATTATATTCAATCACTTAAATCAATAAATTTTATATTTTATTTTTTAGGGGTATATCAGATTTTCTGTTATTTGTAGGTTTGTTTAAAATTAAATTTTTGTCTCGTTGATTAATATTTATCAAACCCCAATCTTATTAATCGGAATTTTTATATATTGCATTTCATTACTTTCAGCTTTACCTAGATATCCGGCGCGCATATTGACTTGAATCGCTGGTAATAATAAACGTGGTACAGTGATGCTTTGGTCGCGTTTGCGACGTTTTTCAATATATTCTTCTTTAGTGATGGCGTCGTTAATCAATATATTTGATTTTTTCTCTTCTTTTACAGTGCTTTCATACAATGCCGAAGTACCTTCAGCAGGACAATCGTGGCACGTAAAAATTCTGGTTTCTGGCGGTAATTGTAGTATTTTCTGAATTGAATCATAAAGTATTTCAGCACTGCCTCCAGGAAAATCAGTGCGACCTGTGCCCATATGTGGCATGAAAATCGTGTCGCCCACGAAGATAGCATCATTAATAAGATAACTTATACAAGCGGGGGTATGACCGGGCGTATACATAATTTTTACGTCTAAAGACCCAATTGAAAAATGCTCATTATCCTTAAATAAATAATCGAATTGTGAACCATCTAAAGGTGTATCTTGGGATGTATTAAAAATAGGGATCCAAAATTTAAGAATTTCTGTAATGTTTGCGCCAATCGCAATTTTACCACCAAGTTTTACTTTTAAGTAATGTGCAGCTGTTAGATGATCAGCATGGATATGTGTTTCAAGAATCCATTCAACGTATAATGCATTGGATTTTATATACTCTATTAATATGTCTGCAGAATTTGTTGTGATTTTACCAAGCAGAGGATCGTAATCTAAGACGGGATCAATAATAGCGCATTTATGCGTTGTTTCATCACTAACAACATAGGTAATAGTTGATGTGTTTTTATCAAAAAAGGCTTGAATATTCATTAAATCCTCCAGCTCATAACAACTATAGTCGATAGACATTGGAAGGATACATAGTCACGCCTTAATGTATATAAGGATACACTTCGCTCGTTGTTCCTTGTCAACTTCTCAAGTCTATTGACTATAATAATGTGTACAATTCTTTTGTGATAACATAAATTGCGATTACTAACGTAAAATATCCGAATGATTTTTTGAGATTTTCAGCTTTTATGCCTTTGCCCATTGAAGTGCCAATCCAGATACCTAAAAGCGTAAATGATAAAAAGACTGCGATCAATGTCCAATTTAGGTCAATTCCTACGATTAGGTCTCCACTGAACCCAATAAGTGAATTAAACGCAATAATAGTAAGTGATGTGCCAATTGCTTCTTTGACGTTTAGTTTAAATATACCAATAAGTGTAGGAATAATCAGGAAACCTCCACCAGTACCGATAAGACCACTTAAAAATCCTATGCCTGAACTACAAATAATTAAATTAATGAATCTAATTATTTTTTTATAATGCGTTGTTTTTGTAGCAGAAATTAATACTATTTTATGTGGTTTGAGCATAAAAATGGAAGCAAGAATCATCAAACTTGCAAAAAGAAGCATAATAAATAAATCGTTAGAGATTGTTAGGTTGTGAATTGTCAAAAATGGATCTGGAAGATAATGCACTAAGTAAGTGCGTGTAATGAAGATCGTTAACATTGCAGGAATAGCAAATATAATGGCTGCGTGAATGTTTACTTGTTTATGTTGCCAATAACGAATGGCGCCAACTAAGGCTGCAATACCAACGATTATCAGTGAGTAGCTTGTTGCTATAATTGGTTTTATATCAAAAAAATAGACAAGGATTGGGATGGTAAGGATAGACCCACCAGCGCCAATGAGCCCTAGAATAAAACCCATTGCAAGTGGAAAACCATATCCAATAAAGGTTAGCATGTTGGTTGATAGTTTATGGACACGGTTCATCTTTTATGGCTGCGTCAATCCTTTGCACCAGTTCATTTGCTTTATTTTCATCATTTTTATATTTTTTACTTATTGCAATATAATATTTTTTTGAATCAACGAAAGGGGGATTAAGTTGCTGAATTTTATCAGAAACTTTCTTTTCTTTTAGAAGTAGGTCAAGTGCTTGTGGTCCTAGAATAATGCTTCCTACACGACCAAGAAGTAATTTATTAAGATTGATCTCATCACTTTGAGCTGAATCATCAACTTTAATATTTTTCATTTCCTTTAAAGTTTTTGTTACAGAATACCCTTGAGGTGCACCTATTGGTTGTGGAATGGCACTGACATTTTTTGACTCATCCCAAGCAATGTTTGAGCCTCTGATCGTTGCAAAAACATAGCTAACATTTTGGATGTTGTTTTGAGGATAAATTAAATATTGTTCACGATCAGGTGTTTTTGAAACAGAAAAAATGCCATCGATTTCACCTTGTTGATTCATTTGAAGGCATCTTTCCCAAGGAAGTGATGAGGTTTCTAAATCAAGATTTAATTTGTCAGCTATTTTTTTGATAATATTGACAGAACTACCTACAACTTTTTTTGTTGCTGGATCGGTAAATTCGTAAGGTGGCCAATCGGCGGTCGAACATAGTTTTAGTTTTTCTTTTTCAGGGGTCACGCAATTTATAGCAAAGCAAGTAGAGACTATAAAAGGTATAAGGTTAAAAGTTGTAAAAATTTTAATCATTTTGATCGGTCCCTATATTTTATAGCTGGGTGAATAAGAATCATATTTCTTATGTGGAAACTTATCGTATAAGGTTCAATAACATATTATTTTATTGAATCATTATAATTATAATTTTTCAACCTTCTTTAAGTTGAATTGAATTTTTTTTTGATTCAGAAAATTATATTGCGACTTCTATGCAAGGAAGCTTTTGGTTTTTAATACCTTTGCAAATTTTGCCTGACTTACTTTGGGGAACATTTTTAATTTGAGCGCGATATAATTTTTTACCATTCACTGTATAGGGCGAAATGAATACATTTTTAGCAAATAAGATGCCTTTATTAGCTTTTATTGCCTTTTCGCCTGCGCGTCTTGCAGCTTGAGGTGTCTTATATGCGCCGACTTGAAGTGTAATATTATTAGATAGTGGCGTTTTCTGCATTGTTAATGGCGTAAGTTTTTTTATATCTTTCATTAAATTCTGTGGTTTTAAAAGGGTTTGTGGTTTTTTATTTAGATTCATTTGAACACAAGAAGATGATTTGTCTTGGTTTATAGGTTCATCTAATTTTTGAGACGCTAACATAAACTTAGCAGGCGCTGATTGATTGTTATTGTTTTCATTAAAGCAGGCGTTTAAAATTCTAGTCATTTTCAGATTACGTGCGCCCGGGGATTTTTCGCCTAATACAACTGCAATGACATTTTTGTTGTCACGAAAAGCTGAAGCCGCAAGATTAAAGCCTGAAGCGCGCGTATAGCCAGTTTTAAGGCCCGTACATCCTTTATAGGAAAAAAGAAGCTTATTGTGATTAGGGTAGGAGCGCCCTTTATAATTAAAAAACTTTGTAGCAAAAAAAGTATAATATTTTGGGAAATGATGCATTAAAGCGAGGCCAAGTGTTGCTATATCCCGTGCAGTTGTTTTTTGATATGGATGTGGTAATCCTGATGCATTGTAAAATTTTGTATTTGTCATGCCGAGGGATTTTGCTTTTTGAGTCATTTTTTGCGCAAAAGCGCCTTCATTTTCTGCCAAGGCTTCTGCAATAACAACAGCCACATCATTGGCTGATTTTGTGGCTAATGCTTCAATTGCATGCTGAACAGTAATCTTGTCACCGGGCTTAACATGAATTTTTGTAGGTGGTTGAATAGAAGCATGTTTTGAAACAGATAATAAGGATGATAGACTATATTTTCCTTTTTCAAGTGCTTCAAAAAGAAGATATATAGTCATCATTTTTGTAAGCGATGCTGGAGAATGGGCCTTATCTGAATTCATTGCATGTTTAATTTTACCTGACTCAGCATCAATGGCAATGGAGGCAAATTGAGATGCAAAAACATTTGGTGTAAGAGAAAGAATAAAAAGTGTTGTTATAATTCTGATGATCATTTTTATTTCTTTAGTACTTATATTTATGAAACCTTAATGTTAGTTTAACCTAATTAATAATCGAATGTCCAGGAGTTCCTATGAAAAAAATTGAAGCAATCATTAAACCTTTTAAATTAGATGATGTAAAAGACGCGTTACATGAAGTAGATATTCAAGGGATGACGATTACCGAAGTCAAAGGTTTTGGTCGTCAAAAAGGCCAAACGGAGCTTTATAAAGGTGCTGAATATGTCATTGATTTTTTGCCTAAAATAAAAATTGAATTGGTCGTTCGGGAAGATCAAGTTGAACAAATTATAAATGTTATTCAACAAGCTGCCTTCACAGGCAAAATTGGAGACGGCAAAATATTTGTATTATCTGTCGAGGATGTATTAAGAATAAGAACAAAAGAACGTGGATTAGATGCAGTTTAATCTATTTGCAGTGTATGTTTTCTTTGCAAAACAGTGATTAGAAAAAGATTTTTATCGTTGACTTAGTGGATGAATTGGTTGAAAATTTAAATTTAGTCACTGTTCACAACTGGAGAAAAAAATGTTTTCCTATTATTATGATTTTAAACGATTTAAAATTTTTGAAGGCATAGACAACACGCGTATCAACATATCTATTGGACATGAAAATGAAATCCAACCGAATACATAATAATGATTTAAATTTAAAATCTGTATATTTTTCTCATTCTTTTCTCTCCCTCTTTATACCCATTCATAAAATTTATCGATTCCGATATTGATCTAGCAATAAATTACGTATCACTTTCTTTATCATTAGCTTAAAAATATTGGAATTTTATCATGCAACGTCAAATTGGCTCTATTTTTATTGTAGCAGGCACAGCAATTGGTGCTGGTATGCTCGCTTTACCACTTGTTCTTGGTCAATTCGGGTTACCCCTCACGATCTTAATCATGTTTGGTATATGGTCTATTATGTATTATGTATCTCTTGTCGTTGTTGAATTAAACTTGCAAGAGGGGCATGGACTGACCTTAATCCAATTGGGCAAAAGATTTTCAGGTCCTGTGGCACAATCCATTGCGCTTATTTGCTTAAAAGTTCTGACATTTTCATTATTAGCTGCTTACATTGATGGTGGTGCATCCATCATTCAAAAATTGTTGTTGACGTTTACTGACACTCAATATGATATTCAATTAATTATTATTTTCTTTGCGTCAGTCCTTATCTTATTGTTTTTATTTACAACAAGATGGATTGATTACGTAAATAGACTTTTATTTTTAGCTTTGATCGTATCTTTTTGTTTGCTCATTATAGGGCTTTTAACAAAAATTGATTTAGTTAAACTCCCTATTTCACCAATTGAGCTCAATTTTGATGCATGGCGCATTGCATTACCAGTTGTATTTACCTCTTTTGGGTATCAAATGGTCATCCATTCATTAACAACTTATTGTAAAAATGATAAAGTCCAATTAAAACGCGTCTTTTTGTGGGGAAGTCTTATTCCTACTTTTGTTTATATATTGTGGACCATTTGCGTTTTAGGTGTTTTATATGTTGAAGATCCTATTGTTTTCCAACAAATTCTCATGGGGAAGGCCGCTATCGGCGACGTTATTCTTTCATTGAGTCATATTTCAAATGCAACTTCGATTCATTTATTTTCAACCATTACATCATTACTTGCAATTTTCACATCTATTATTGGTGTTGGATTGGGTTTGAAGGATTCTTGGAAAATTATTCTTATAAAAAAAATAAAACATCCTGCAACACATTCTTTTACCTCGGTGCTTATTACTTTTGTGCCGTCTTTATTGGTTGTTTTATTCGTCCAAAATGCTTTTATTAAAGCGCTTAGTTTTGGAGGCATGATATCGGCTATTCTTGCAGTTCTTTTGCCATTGTATTTATTACGCAAAGCAAAAGCAAAAAATGAACATTATCATTACCCGATTCTACAATATAAATCATTGCAATTCATTGCGTTGAGTGTTGGTGTTATTGTTATTATATGCGAAATATTAAATCTTTTGCAATAAACCACCCACCCTATGGTCAAATTCGTCGTCAGGACTACTCAGAAAAAGAAACTGGCGGTACTCATGTACGACGAAGTACATTCCGTTCCGGGTCTTGTCCTTTCTAGACTTTGCCACATAATCTGGGTGGTTAATTCAAAACAAACTGGGAAGTTACAATTCTCATTATCGATTTAACAGAGTTTTAAAATTAAGGAATTTTTAAATGCAACGTCAACTAGGCTCAATTTTCATCGTCGCCGGTACTGCCATTGGTGCTGGTATGCTTGCATTACCGTTAGTATTGGCTAATTTTGGTATTATCTACACAATTCTTCTGATGCTCGCGACCTGGGGGTTGATGTATTATCTATCACTCGTAAATCTAGAGCTGAATCTTGATGCAGGAAAAGGTCTTACAATTTCACAATTAGGACGCAAATTTTCAGGTCCTGTGGCTGAAACTATAGGATTTTTATCGCTCAAAATCTTAACATATGCGCTTCTTGCAGCTTATATTGATGGAGGCGCTTCTGTCATTCAAAAAATATTGCTTAGCTTTTTCAATATAGAAGTAACTTTAACGCCAATTATTATTGCCTTTACAACTTTTCTTGTTCTTCTTTTTATTTTTGCAACAAAATGGGTTGATTATACAAACAGAATTATGTTTTTTGGGTTGATCGTTAGCTTTATTATTTTGCTTATTGCACTTTTAGGCATTATTGATTTCAATAATTTGCCGACAACGTCCTCTAATCTTAGTTTGTTATCTTGGCGTGTTGCTTTACCCATTGTTTTTACTTCTTTCGGCTTTCATGTCGTTTTTCATTCCTTAACGGCTTATTGCAACAATGACAAGATCGTGTTAAAGCGTGTTTTTTTCTGGGGTAGTTTTATTCCAACTATCGTCTATATTTTGTTGGTTTTTTGCGTATTAGGTGTACTATTCGCAAAAAATGCTGATTATTTCCAACAGATGCTTCAGGGTAAAGCACAATTAGGTGATATGATTTTGGCGCTTTCTCAATCAGCTGGGACTGAAACAATTCATATTTTTTCAACAATCACTTCACTTTTAGCTATTTTAACGTCCGTTATAGGTGTTGGGTTAGGCTTAAAAGATTCTTGGTTGATGCATCTTTCCAGCAAAATTAAACATCCTCATGCCCAAACATTGGGATCTATTTGTGCTACGTTTGCACCACCTTTGATTCTTGTGTTTTTAATACCAGAAGCTTTTATCAAAGCGCTAAGTTTTGCAGGGCTGATATTGGTTATTATGGCAATTTTGCTTCCGTTGTATTTGCTTCGAAAATCTAAAATGAAGCATAAAGATTATCATTATCCCATTTTACGTTTTATGGGATTGAGGTTTTTAGCAGCAACTGCTGGAATTGCGATTATTGTATGTGAGGTGATTAATATATTTTCATGAATTTAGCTTACATTGTTGAAATGATAGTTTTCAGCTAGAATGAATGCATAAAATAAATTGGGAGGAAAAAATGCGTTTTATTCTAGTGAGTTTTTTTATTTTATTGTCCAACTTTAATGTTCAAGCGAATATAAAGCCTTTTTTAGAGAAAATGTGTCAAATAAGTGAGGATTCACTTAGTTGGATAATGGAACTTTCCAATAATCATGAAGCTATTGATTATACGCTTGAATTTTATAAAAAAGAACTTGTTGATATTGAAAAAGAAGTTTCGGGTAAGAATTTAAATGAATTACAATCTCAAGTGAAAAATGAGCAATTTGCTATTTTAAAAAATAAAATGGAAACGCAAGTAGGTTTTTTGATTGTTTTAAAAGACATTCAAACATTAAAGATTATTGGATCTTTATTTATTGAAGGGGTTGTAACGTGCGATAATAAAGTGATATGGCATTTAAGAGTATTTGGATTGTATAATAAGTATAAAAAATATCTTAATTGTATAAAAAAAACATTTAGTTATGTTAGAGATGTTGCGAAAAATGTATGTGTCGATAAAATCGTTACATTGGGTATGCAAGATGATAAATTTATTATTAATTTGATTTTGATGCGTCTTGGATTTGATGAAGATTTAAATTATTTTTCTGAATATAAAATTGCATCATATGAAAAATATTTTAGTATGGATCTAGGTGATTTGAATTAAATTAAGCAACCATTTTCTTTTGAGATGGTAATACCGCATTCAAGTTTAAAGTGCAGCACGGTTTAAATTTTTAAGGAAATCTTCATGCGGAGAAAGCCAAGAAAGATTTTTTCTAGGTCTAAGATTATATACCCAAATAATCTGAAACTACCGTTTTTAGTCGATGACCTTTGGTCGCTTTTTGAACCAAAAATCTCTAAGGTAAAACAATTATCTGTCGAAATTTTCGGCATCAAAAATCACCTCAAATCTCATGCCTAAAAATCGGCATTTCCAAATCATTTGGGTATATAGTGAAATAAGTTGAAAATGCTACAAAAGTCTCATCATATGTGATAGCCTGACTCCAGGATAAACAGAATGCTTAAACCATTAAGACGCCTAGATGCTGGATACATGACAGCTTCTTTCTAATAACTACTTTTATGTAACTTTTTTCTTGACACTTATATCCGTGCCCATTTATGACGGATGGTAGTTGTTATTTTTTTTAAGCCGATCCTTTTAGGTGGAGGAAACGCGCAACGATGGAAAAGTTGGGATTCTTAAAAAATTTATGGATTCTGCGGGCGAAAAAAACAAGCGTAGGGTGTGCAGGTTTTAACTCATTTTACTAATCTATGCAGCATGTAACGCGATAGTTTTAAATGATCTTTAACAAAGGGTTGGAAGCATTATGACAGAACGAATTGGGGTTTACCCAGGTACATTTGATCCAATTACAAATGGTCATCGTGATATTATTAAACGTGCTTTACGTGTTGTTGATAACATTATTATTGGTGTTGCGCTCAATTCTGAAAAAGATCCTATTTTTACCAATGATCAACGTGAAAAATTAATCCAAGAAGAAGTCCAAATGATAGCAGATGAATTGGGTGATCAATCTATTTTAAATCGTGTGCGTATTTGCTCATTTGATTGCTTGCTGATTGATTTTGTGCGTTCGATTGGTGGTAGCCTTGTGATTCGTGGGTTAAGGGCTGTCAGTGATTTTGAATTTGAGTTTCAAATGGCGAGTATGAATGGACGATTAGCGCCTGAAATACAAACGATCTTTTTAACGGCATCTGATCGTAATCATTTTATTTCATCCAGATTTGTTAAAGAAATTTGTAGATTGGGTGGGGAAATTGATCAATTTGTTTCACCTCATGTCGCAAAAGCACTTTATAAGCTTTACCCGCGTAAACATCATCATTTGGTACAAACTATGCCCAAAGAAGCAAAATTGAGCTAATTTTTTTGCCTCAATGAATTAAATTTATATCTTCTATCGTTTTAAAATAAGAATTATATAAAGAGTAGGTTGTTTATGCATACATCAGCAATTATCGTTATCGGCAGCGAAATTATTTCAGGGCGTACGCAAGATCTTAATGTTCGGTTTATAGCGCAGAAACTTGATCAACGTGGTATTGATCTTAAGGAAATACGCATTATCCCAGATGATGAAAACATGATTATCGAAACAGTAAATGCGCTACGTTCAAAATATAATTATATTTTTACAACGGGCGGCATTGGGCCAACACATGATGATATTACCTCTATTGCTATTGCAAAAGCGTTTAATTTATCTTTGGTTAGATCTTCTAAAATTGTTGAGATCATTCAAAAACGCAATCCTAGTGCGGCTGAAGCTAGCTATAGAATGGCGGATTTACCAGAGGGTGCAACTTTAATTGGTAACCCTATAAACCAAATACCAGGATTTAAAATTGATAATGTGTACGTTTTTGCAGGTGTTCCATCAATTATGCAAGGAATGTTTAGTGCCATTGAGGAAACGCTTGCAAAAAATTTACCGACTTTAAGTAAGACAATTAATTGCAACGTGAAAGAAAGTGATTTGGCAGAGGGGCTTTCAAATATTCAGAACAAATTTATAGGTGTCGAAGTTGGTAGTTATCCATATCAAATAGATGCTGGTTGGCGTGTTAATGTTGTTATTCGTTCAAAAGATCCAAAGCCATTGAATGCTGCAACGCAGAATATAGTAGACTTGATTCAAGAATTAGGTGGGGAACCTGTGCAGATTTAAATTATTTAATTACATTAAGATGTTTCGGCAATAGTACATAATAATTACCTTCTTCTTTCATAATGCCTGCTTTTTCTTCAGCCATTTTACTTGCACCCCAAAAAAGGTCGCCTCTTATAGGACCTTTAATGGCGCCGCCTGTATCTTGTGCAATAACAAGGCGTTGAATTGGTTTTTCAAAGCGTGCTGAAGGCGTTGTTTCAAGCCAAATGGGAATTCCAAGCGGTAAGAATGCACGATCAATAGCTAACGATCGTTCTGGTGTTAAGGGGCAACCCATAGCACCAATTGCATTTTCACTTTCTAATTGTCTGAAAAAAACATAAGAAGGATTTTTCCATAAATAGTGTTTGATTTTATCAGGATTTTTAGATAAATAAGCTTTGATGCTTTGTAGACTCGCTTCTTCTTTAGTGATGTGACCATCTTGCACTAAAAATTTCGCAATGGCCTGATAGGAATGCCCATTTTGTGCGGCATAACCAAGTTTAATGACTTTTCCATCTTCAAATTGAATACGTCCAGATCCTTGAATATGCAGAAAAAAAGCATCTACTTCATCCTTCACCCAACATAAAACATTTTCGAGTGGTAATTCTTTTTGATCAAGCTCTTTCCGAGAGGCGTAGGGTACTAGCTTTTTGTCTTTTATTTTACCGCTAATACGCATGCCTTTTAATTTAGGGTTAAAAATACCCAAATTTTCAACCATGATGAGATCGTCTGGATGTTTGTAGAGCGGATAGGTATAGGTTGATGTTTTTTCTGGAGCGCCCTCAAGCAAAGGTTCGTAATAGCCTGTAAAAAGTCCTTTTGATTTGCTTTCGACTTTATATACATCAAAATGCTGCATAAAAAATTGACGTGCCTCAAAAGAGGAGGGGGTGTTGAGATTATCCGCTTCCTTACATATGGGAAGCCAATCTTTGACGGATCCTGCAAATTTAGGGCCAATTTGCTTGGATGTATTTTGTTTAGACCAAATGTTACAGCTTTGTTTAAAGGCGATCAGGGCTAAATCCTGAGCGTCATCTTGCCACGAGGAGAGTTTATTAAAATCGTTTTTTGAAAGCTTGAAATTGGGAAGTTCCGTTTTTTTTTGGCAATTTGCAAGAAATATAGACAAGCTTAAAATCAATATTTTTTTAAAGTACATCTGAAACCTTAATATTTTTGGGATAAATGAGATTTGTTAATATATGGCGGAGGGAATGGGATTCGAACCCATGATACAACTTACGTCATATGACGGTTTAGCAAACCGTTGCCTTCAGCCACTCGGCCATCCCTCCATTTGGATTGCTTCATTTTTAACGCGTTTTATGGGTGTTCGTCAATACCTTACTTTCAAAAGTTGTTAATATTAAAATTATTGTAACTACCCAGGAAGGGGTCAAGTTTTAGATACCTCTCCTCCTACGTCCCGCGACTTGATCCTGAGAGATCCACACGAAATATTTTTATAATACCTTGAAAACAATAGAAACCCGTCGTTGCGAGCAGCGAAGCTGCGCGGCAATCCAGCCCTAAAATCAACATTTATAGCTTTTGAAAGGCTGTTTTCTAGATTGCTTCTTCGTCTTCGATTCATCGCAACGACAAAATCCTAGGATTTCGCTGTGTTTAAATTCGTGTGGATCTCGCGGGACTTGCCCCGGGACGTAGGAAGTTTGTAGTGTTTTCGAATAATTTTACTATAATGATGTATATTATGAAATTAATATTTTTATTTACAATAATAAAATTATTTGTTACAATAAATTTTATTAAAATTAATTAAGGAGTTTTATGCTATGTTTAAAAGAATATTTATTTATCTTTCGTTAAGTGTTTTAGTTTGTAATAATGTTTATTCAAAAAATGATATTATTGATTCTCATGATGCAGTAATACAGCTTAAGAGTAATGGTGTTTTAAAGGGATTTCAAAAATTTGAAAAATTACTCATAGAAAGTCTTAATGAGGGCAAAAAATCACTTTTGGTTGAAACGGGCAGAGGTCAATTTTTTAAACAATTTTTATCTCTTATAGATCAATCATCGTTGAAAGACTCTATTTTAAAGATTGATCCAGTTTCTACTGATGGAAAAAAAGAAAATGCTTATTCTTTAAAACTTGATCCAGCTTTTCATGTTGAGCCAGCCGAGCATTTAACCGTTATTGAAGTTCCTTCAACTAAAATTGTTTCTGAAAAAAAGAAACAAAAACAAAAGGTAGAAAAAAGCGCTAAAAACACAGAAGCTTCTTTTGTTTCTAAGGATTATGTCTTTCCTGAACAGGATGAGTTAAATTTGCATAGTAAAAGTGTTCAAGGTGCTTATAATCTTGTGATGGATTTTATTGAAGATGCGCATCATACGGGTAAGAAAGTTGTTCTTGTTATTACGGGTAAAGGTAATCATGGGTCGCGTTATAGTAAAACACCTGAATACAAAGTTGGTAAAATTAAACAGCTTTTTCCTGAATGGCTTAAAGATGCACGCATTAAAGATTTAGTGGAAGATTGTGCACAAGCGCATGGTGTTCATGGCGGCGGCGGCGCTTTTTATGTAAGATTAAAATAGATTAAGTTTATATGTTGCTGAATAGTTATCACTGTCTGTTATAAAAATGATGGATAGTGAGATCAGTTTTTAATAAAATATATTTTTTAAGGTTGTTATTATGTTAAAAAAAATTTACTTTTTGCTTATTGCTTCACTTTTTTCGACCTACGTTTATTCTATGGTTAATGAAGAAATAGAATACAATAATTGTAATCCTATAACGTCGATCGATTTAGAAGAATCAATTAGTTCCGAATACAAACAATTGGAGCTTAACTCTCTGTACGAAAAAGAATTTTTAGATAATCCAAAAACGATAGAAAGTACGGCTTTTAAAAATTTTGATATAGACAAGAATCTTATAGATGACTGTTTGAATCAAATCAAACAAGCAGAGCTTCATTTTTTTTGGACGACAGGAAGAACATTAAGCGACAATAATAACTACCAGCCAAATACTCAAGTTGATGTGGGTGGTTCAAAATATGGAAAAAAATTTTTTTCTTATGTTGATAAACTCTTGGAGGTTTCTCCCAGCCATCTTAAAGTTAAATTGGTTGCTGATGATTTAACCATAAAATCCAATGAAAACTACATCACAGGTCTATTAGATAAATACGGCAATCGTTTTGAAATTCTACACATAAATAAAGTTCAGGATAATTTATTTACAAAATTTTCTTCAGAGGAACAAAAGCTAAAATGTTTGTTTAAGAATGCTACACAAGGTAGCCCCGTAATCGCAAGTGATATTTATCGTATCATTGGAATGGCGTATGGTCAAAATCACGAGTCAGAAATTAATCAAACACAATACACTTATTGTGACATTGATGCATTTTGTTATGGAATGGAAGCCTTATTACATAGAGATCTTATCAAATCGCTTTTTAGTTCTGTTGTTCAAGAACCTTTTTATTTTGGAAGAAGTCGAACGAATAACGACCTTATTAAATTATGCATTTCAAATATAAAATCTTATGAAGACTTTTGTTATCAAATATTGTCTAATATTTATATTGATGCGGAAGTTTTAACATATTTTTCAAATCTTCACGATCGAATAAAATTATGTGAGCATATTAACATAGAAGATATTAATATTGATTCTGTTGTTAAAGAACCTATAAACGATCTTATTCTTGCTGTTACTCGAACGACAGGGCCAATATTTCTTATAGGTAAATTCATAACAACTAATCTATCCTATCCATCTGAAACCATTGGAGAATGGTATGCTCCAGAGGAGGTTCTAGATTATACATACCCACGTTATGTCGCGACACATCCATCATCAATTTTAGACTGGGGATACGGTAATGCTTCTGCAGAAGAGAAAAAAGTATGCGATGCATTTGATGTGGATTGTAATCACTACCGAAAAGTTCTTTCAGCTGCTTTTTATGCAAAGCGTTTTGGAAAAAACCATCCTTTTAATATTATAATTAACACTTATCTTCAAGATTATTTCCCTTATCGTATGAATTCTTTTAAAGATCTTTTTAGAGAAAATTTTGACTTTCACCATAAGGATGTGGAGCAAAAATATTCCCTAAAGTTAATGTCAAACTTCGACCCAGAGGAAGATGGTTTTTATAAAGAAGAAACAGTTTATTTAGAAAAAACGGATGAGGGGCTCAAATGTACTTTTGCTATCTCGGATAAGCAAGCGTCTGATTGTATTCTTGATATTCAGATAGATAAAAAATTAAGCCTCCGAGTCTTAAGTAAATTTAGATCTGAAATACATAAAAAATTATCACAGCACGGACTAACTCTTAAGCCAAAAAAAGGGCTATCTTATGAAGAGTGGAAAAAGAAAGCATTTAGTCGTATTACAAAATCTAACGCTAATCATTATGCGGTGCTCATAAGTGTTCTCAAAAAATTAGAGTTGGATATTGATGTAACGCTTACGGAGGATTCTATAGATTTTCAAAATCACTAAGAGTCTGTTCAGAAAGTAAATTTTTAGATTTAATATTTTTTTACAAGAAAGTGTTAATAATTTGTTTTATTTATAGCTTTATTGGTTTAGAGTTTGTGTGTTGTTATAATATGTTAGTATTGTATATTTTTTTATTGAAGTAATAAAAAATTTATGCTATGTTTTTTTTTAAAAATTATGGAGTATTAGTATGAAAAAAATTCTATTAACACTAGGTTTATTAAGTTTTTCTTTTACATCAATGGCTGCTTTGTTAAGTCAGGAAGAAATAGATGAATTTAATGCAAATTCTAATGATTTAAAAATCGTTAATACCTTTGATCCTTCTAAGATAACAACTTTAGTGGTTGGTGCAGGAATTTTGGGATCAGAAGGACATTTTTTTGGATCTCGTTCCTTTTTGGGGGGTGGTACGGTTGAATATGTTTCAAGTCAAGGTGAATTATATTCTGAAAATCCAAATAAAAAATTGCACGAATATATAATTCCTGATTTGAGATATGATTCTTTAAACAATAAAGTTAGTTATAAGTTTAATGATGTAAACAATAATATTATTAAATTTTCAAATAAAAAAGATGCACTTTCTTATCAAAATAGAAATATTATAAGCCCAATCGAAGTAGATCCAGAAAATACGCTTTATTTAGATATTGATACGGATTGTATTGTTCATCTAAAAGGTAGTGTTTTTGATTTAATAGAACTTCCGTTTTCGATTAAAGTTGATAAAATTGTGATTGAATATTTGGGTGATCGTCTTTATAAAAATAAAGATTTTAATAAGATTAATTGGAATTGGCTTCATCAATTACATGGAATAATGAATGATGGATGTAAAATTTATTATGAAATGCGTAACGAATGTTTGGAATATTTACATGATATAAAGCCTTTTTCGTCTCGTCTTATGAAATATATTCCTATGTTTAAAGCAATAATTAGATCGCCAGAGGACGCGACGTCTAAAAGATTTCAGTTCATTAGAGATCAAGATTTTAGGTTTTCACAATTAAAAGACGAAGATTTTGAATGTTTAACTGATTATGTTTACCCTATGCGTGGTGCAAAACAGAACGATATTGTGCAAAAATTTATAGATAATGGTTTTGACTATTTATCTTATAATTTTTTTGAAAAATATTCTGTTTCCCATATTCCAAATCGATTTTATAATACGATTAGGATTGAGGTCGTAATTTCACAAAAAGAAAATATTCTTTAATAAGATGATTAAGTAGGATAAGAGTTTTTATAAGTTGAAAATAAAAGCTCTTGTCCTACAATTACTCTGTTTTTAAGCAGGTCTCGCGCGTTTCATGTCGCTCGTTTTATCAAAAGAGTTCTTTAGGAAAACACCGCCTGTTTGAATGCTATAGGCATCAATGCCATGACCTAGACCTTGTCTTATATTCGTTTTAACGGGGCAATTTAAGTCTTTGAGTGTTTTTTCGGCCATATACATGGCTTGAATGGGCACGACCATATCCTGGTCCCCATGAAATAACAATATTTCTGGTTTGGATTGAATTTCATTTTTTAGGACATCAGCACCCGTTAAGGCACCTGAAAAGCCTAAAACCCCGGCGCAGGATTGGGGGCGTCTTAATGCTACATGAAGGG
The DNA here is from genome assembly GCA_030680745.1 of Alphaproteobacteria bacterium. Taxonomy (NCBI): domain Bacteria; kingdom Pseudomonadati; phylum Pseudomonadota; class Alphaproteobacteria; species Alphaproteobacteria bacterium. Next base: position 17,661 of record JAUXUR010000007.1, on the reverse strand, counting down.
CCATCATCGTGCCTTGTGAAAACCCAACAAGGGCTAAATCAGCATCCGTTAAATTACGTTTTGAAAGTTCTTGATCAATGTAAGGATTTAGAATTGTAGCAGCGTCTATTGCGCCTTTATAAATGGATTCTGGTGCGAAACTTTGTAAGCTAAACCACTGATAGCCGAAAGGTGCCATATCGCAAGGGAAGGGCGCGTTAGGTGATATAAATTCAGCATCAGGGAGCAGGTCTTTCCAATCATCGGCAAGACTAATAAGATCGTTACCATCTGCGCCTAATCCATGAAGAAGGATCACTAATTGTTTTGGCGCTTGGCCTGATTTGGTCATCATTCTAGGGCCAGATAATGTTTTAGCGGGATTCATGAAATCAATCCTTTCGGTTAATGCGCTGCATATAAAAAACGAGATAAACATAAGTAATAACGTCGTGTAAAGACGTTTGTACATGTTTTACCCGACGACAGTAATATGTTTCTGGTTCAAAAGATACGGCGCTAAATATTGGCCTGTATACGATCTTTCGACTTTAATAATATCTTCAGGGATACCTTGTGCAATAATTTCGCCACCTTTATCACCACCTTCAGGTCCCAAATCAATAATCCAATCGGCTGTTTTGATGACTTCAAGGTTATGCTCGATCACAATGATTGTATTGCCTTGATCAACAAGGGCATGTAAGACTTCCATCAATTTACGAATATCTTCAAAGTGAAGACCAGTTGTTGGTTCATCCAGAATGTAAATGGTTCGACCTGTGGCACGCTTCGAAAGTTCTTTCGATAATTTAATACGTTGCGCCTCACCACCCGATAAAGTAGTTGCTTGCTGACCAATACGGATATAGCCAAGGCCAACGCGGTCCAATGTTTCAAGTTTTTCTCGAATGGATGTATGTGCCTCAAAGAAAACAGCGCCTTCTTCGACGGTCATATCCAATACATCGGCAATTGATTTGCCTTTATATTTAATTTCAAGAGTTTCACGGTTATAACGTTTACCTTTGCAGACATCACATTGAACATAGACATCAGGTAAGAAATGCATCTCAATTTTTAAAACGCCATCACCTTGGCAGGCTTCGCATCGTCCACCTTTGACGTTGAACGAAAAGCGTCCAGGACTATAGCCGCGTGCTTTGGCTTCAGGCAATCCTGAAAACCAATCGCGAATTGGTGTGAAAGCACCCGTATAAGTCGCTGGATTTGAACGAGGTGTCCGGCCAATGGGGGATTGATCAATATCGATAATTTTATCGAAATGCTGAATGCCAACAATTGCATCATAGGGACCAGGATGCGTTTTGGTGCCGTTTAGGCTACGCGCTAAGGCTTTGTAGAGTGTTTCAAGGGTCAGTGTCGATTTACCGGATCCAGATACGCCTGTGATGCAGGTTAAGGTGCCAACAGGAATGGTGGCGCTGACATTTTTAAGATTATTGCCTTTAGCACCTTGGATGGTAAGAAATTTATTACCTTGGGCTTTACGTCTTTTGGTGGGCACTGGAATGGATTTGATCCCTGAAAGATAAAGACCAGTCATGCTTTTAGGATCGGCGATGACATCATCTGGTTTGCCTTGAGAGACAATCTCGCCGCCATGCACACCAGCACCTGGTCCCATATCGATAAGATGATCTGCTATACGGATTGCATCTTCATCATGCTCAACAACAAGGACAGTATTGCCTAAATCACGCAAACGAACCAATGTTTCAAGTAAACGTCGATTATCGCGTTGGTGAAGGCCGATGGAGGGTTCATCCAACACATAAAGCACGCCTGTTAAACCTGACCCAATTTGGGAGGCTAAACGAATCCGTTGTGATTCACCGCCTGATAGAGTGCCGGAGTTTCGGGATAGACTTAAATATTCAAGGCCCACATTAACTAGAAAGCCAAGACGTTCGCTGATTTCTTTAATGATACGAAAAGCAATTTCGTTATGTGTGGGGCTTAACACATTGGAAAGGTTACCAAACCAACGGAGGGTTTCTGAAATTGATTTTTGGGATACTTGCGTGATGTGCAAATTGTCAATTTTAACGCAAAGAGCTTCAGGTTTTAAACGATTGCCCTCACAAACATCGCAGGGACGTGCGGATTGATATTTTGTAATATCATCACGAACGGAATTGCTTTCAGTGTCTTTGAAACGTCTTAATAAATTAGGAATCACGCCTTCAAAGGTTTTTTTAGTGCGATAGGTACGAAATTCGTCTTCCATTAAAAACGTGATTTCTTCTTTGCCAGATCCGTAAAGAACGACTTTTTGAACTTTTGCGGGTAAATCTTTGAAGGGTGTCGATAAAGATTCTTTATAATGTTTGGCAACACCTTCTAGCATTTGGATGTAATATTTAGCATATCCGCCACTCCAAGGCGCAATCGCACCTTCCATCAGGCTTAAGGAATCGTTAGGGACAACAAGGTCAGGGTCAATATCAAGTTTCGTCCCCAAGCCATCGCAAGCAGGGCAGGCGCCATGAGGATTATTGAAGGAGAATAAACGTGGTTCAATCTCGTCTAAAGTAAAGCCGGAGACAGGGCAGGCGAATTTAGAAGAAAATGTTGTTCTTTCTTCAGTGGTCGCGTCTTCGGCGTAAATGAGTCCTTCAGACAAACTAAGGGCCAGTTCAATGCTATCGGCTAAACGATTGCCTAAATCTGCGTCAACAACAATACGATCAACAACAACTTCAATGGTGTGTTTTGTGTTTTTATCGAGTGCCGGGACATCATCAATATCATAAAACTTTTTATCGACCTTAACGCGTGTGAAGCCTTTTTTCTGAAGATCTAAAAATTCTTTACGGTATTCACCTTTGCGTCCACGTACGATGGGCGATAAAAGAAAGAGTTTGGTGCCAGCAGGAAATTCCATAATTTTATCAACCATTTGTGAAACGGTTTGACTTTGAATGGGAAGACCTGTTGTGGGCGAATAGGGAATACCAATTCGTGCAAAAAGAAGGCGCAAATAATCATGAATTTCAGTGACGGTGCCTACAGTTGAGCGTGGATTTTTAGATGTTGTTTTTTGCTCAATAGAAATAGCAGGCGATAGACCTTCAATTAGGTCTACATCGGGTTTTTGCATCAGTTGCAGAAATTGACGTGCATAAGCCGAAAGACTTTCAACATAACGACGTTGTCCTTCAGCATAAATGGTATCAAACGCTAAAGAAGATTTGCCAGAACCACTAAGCCCTGTAATCACTACAAGGGAATTTCGGGGAATGTCGACATTAATATTTTTGAGATTATGTTCGCGTGCGCCTCTAACCGATAAAAAGTCAATGGATTGCAAGGTGTTATTTTTTTTAACGGGTTTTTGAGAGAACGTCACAGGCTTTTCTCCGGCATAATTTTTATGAAAACTGATTAAGATAAAGCTTTTTTGGGGGAAATGGCAAGCATTATTTTTGTTTTGGTGGGTTTTTGAAAATATTATGCACGTTTGTAAATATTGGATTACCCCATTGAATAGATGGCTTAATAAAAATGAAGTGATTAAATTTTGTATTTAAATAAAATGCATATATTGTTTTCATTGATCACATATTGATGCCAATAAAAAAAATTGTTATTGATGTAAAGTTAAGTATATAAATTTTTTATTTAAATAATAGTTTTTTATTAAATTATGTATGCAATCTTTGATTGTTAATGTTATTTCTAAATTGATGACGAATATGATGGGAGAAGAACATATTTTTGGTCGTTATCTACGAAATATTAAAGACGAGGAAGCGCAACGTTTAAAAGCGTTGCTTGGTGATATTGTGGATCACGAAAGATTGATTGACAGGAATGATCGTGCGACCTTAGCCCAAACTTTAAAGCAATTCATTCATATTTTGCTGGCATTAAAAGATTCTCATACATTTTATCAAAATATTAATTTGTTGTGTGAATCTTATGAAATTTACTTACCTGTATGTAAATATAGTGACCAATTAGGAGATATTACATTTGAAGATTTAATTCAAAAATTGAAACAAAAAGATGTCGAGGGGCGTGGTCAAGTTGCAGATCTTCAAAATGAAATGCGCGTATTTGTTCAAGACGCATCTTTTAACACATTGTTGAATGATTTTTCTAATGAAACTGGTAGCAAATTACGCGCGTTAATGTCAGGTTTTGTTGCCAATGGTTGGGTTATAGGGCTTCTTAATTTAATGGAAGCTTCGAAAAACATGGGGCTGAATGAGGCAATTGATGCGTCTTTTGATCGCGTGTCAATTGACAAAGATATACCACTTACGTGGAGCAATCTTCAAAAAGTAATTTTGAAAGAATTAAGTGCTCTTAAACGTCGAAGCCTACACAATATTGTTAATAAATTAATAAACCCAAATTATGGGCAAGAATCTGATGATACTTTTCTACTCTTCAACCCGCATGATATTACTTATGTTGAAAGTCTTTTGGGTGAGATTATCGGTTTGCAGAATCCTCAAAAATCCTTAAATTTTGATGTTTGGGGTAATGTGGATGAAAAAATAACATCTAAATCACTTCAAGAAATGCTTGATCTTTTTCATGAGGATTTTACACCTGTTAAAATTATGGATTGTATAAAACGCATGATCGTCGATCATTAACTTAACATTATTGATCCTGCGACTGGGAATAATATCATTTGGTTGATGTTAAGTCTTGCGGCTAAAGAACAGCTTGTGGGTAAAGGCATTGATCCTTCTTTTGTTGATATGGATGAATTCATCTATAACGAAAATGGTGAAGCAACACAGCTTGCTATGGCTTTGTTTCTAACTAAGCTGGGTATTTTGAAAGAAGTTAGTAAAGAAGGTGCGCAGCTGAGCGAATAAAAATTTTGTGAGAGCCTGTTCAGTGCAGGCTTTTCTCCGACATAATTTCTTTGCAAACTGATTAGGATAAAGCTTTTTTGGGGGCAATGGCAAGCATTATTTCATTTTTTTATGGAAATTATTATTTTGTATTTTGGTATATAAGTAAATTATATTGACATTTTTTCTGATCGGCATTACTTTAACTTTATATTAACTTATCTATTTTATTATTTAAATTGAAACGTATTTTATTATGGAGTTTAAAATGAAAAGCAACACTATGTTTATAACTTTTTTTTCGCTGATTATTTTGTTTGGATTTCAATCCTACGCTGAAACGACAAAAGAAAGAATTCTTTCTTTATTTCCAATGCATTTTACGCAGCAAGAACTTGATCGATTGAAAGATCAAGAACCTGTCTTTAGAAATGATCTTTTTTACTCTATGAATGGCGAAGAAGCTCAAAAATTAGCATCGAGTTATCCTTCCAAAATACAAATCCTTACTGGTGGTGGTTTTCCTGATCGTGTCTTTAGAACAGATATAATTATGATTGAATCTGATAAGGCTGCTTCTGCAACTTATGTTGCAAAGGGGGCTTATTATGGGGAAACTAGGTTTGAAATTAAAGTTGAGCGGTTTATTGATGCAAACGAGTCACTTTTGGGGTATTCGTCTTCTGGGGAGGATTTAGATAGCCAAAAACTAACGACCCTTACACAAATTAAAGAATTGGATCGAAATTTTGTTCGTGGTGGTGAAGGTGTTAAAGGTAATGGATATGATAAACGCTTAATCAATAATTTGGTTGCTTTTTTTCTTGTAATTAAAAAACTAAATGGTGAGTCTTTTGATGATACGGCTGGACAAACATTTCAACAGGGTCGGGTTTTATTAAGAGAGTATATTGTTGATAAAATAAAAAAAGATTATCCAATAGACCAAAATGAAGAATTATTGCTGGATGAAGAAGATTTTTATGTCATTGTTGATTTGTTAAAGAATGAAATCTATCAAAAAATTGGCGTTAATCCAGGGGTCATTCCTTCGTTGGAGAAATATGTTGTTGAGTTTCTCAGTCCTTTGGGTGATGAATGGTTAGCAGGTGTTGCAGATAAATCTTTTGAAGAGCGTTATGTACATAAAGATCCTGCTCTTTTAAAAGTTGTGTTATTACCAGTGAGTGAACATTTGTTTCATGATATTGAGGGTTCTGCATTAGATGAAAGTTCGTTTCATATGGTGGAAGATAATAATAACAACAATATTATTGAGGATTTTGATAAAAACATAGGTCAATTTGCGAAAGCTACAGATATAGATGATGATACGATTGATTGTATTGATTTGTCTATTCTGGCTTTTCATTTTTATCTGCAAGGTAAAAATAAAGAAGAATTTGATGTTGCGGTCGAGACAGTACGTAATAAAACCGGATTTTTCGGTGGATCCTATGTTGCTGAACGTCATTTAGCTCAAAAAGATCCAAAATGGGATCGCTGGTATTTTAAGCCCTTTTACGGCATTGGTGGGAGTAAGTTGCTTCAATCGTATCGCACGCCAGGAGTTCATGGCATGGTTGCTTTTAATCCATCGAAAAATTTAATTGTTGTAACCTATCGAGGTACTCAAAGAGGTAAAGAATGGTTAGGGCAAAATTTTAATTTTGTCAAAAAACAACCGGTTTTAGCAGGAATTGAAGGTTCTGCTTTAAAAGATTTCGACGGTTGGGTACATGCTGGTTATTGGAATCTTTTTGAAACCACAAAAGATGAAATAGAAGCAAGTATTAAAGAGTTTTTATTGGAATTAGAAGAAGAAGAAAGAAAAGATGTTAAGTTAGTATTTACAGGTCATAGTCTTGGTGGTGCTACAGCAACGCTTGCTGCAGGCTATTTTGCTTCACAGGATACTTTTAAAGGTTTGGAAAAAGAAATTCGAACCTTTGGTTCTCCCAAAGTTGCTGGGGAGGATTTTAAATTATGGCTTGAAGCGCGTGTTCCAGGTAAAAGTTTTGCGCGCGAAACTGATCCGGTTCCAAGTTTTCCCCTTCGTGTTAGGGGTAAGTATTTTCAGACAACTTATCCATTGCTTATGTTAGATTCATTTGGTGATACATCTTTAAATTTGGATGCGGCTCATGATGCACGTAAATATCAGCAAGCGATTTATGCTTTAAGAAATATACCATATGAAAAAATGTATATTAAAGGTGCTGAGCTTTTAAATAAATAAAATATTTCACTATAAGTAAGGGGTTTTATTATTTGAAACCCTTTATTTTTTTTTGAATATAATTAAAATTATTTTTATTCTAAAACAGATTAAGATAAATTTTAAAATTATATTATTTTAATATAGCTTTAATATGATTTTGTTTTAATTTTAACGTTTTTATGTTATGTATACATATTGAACATATTTTTATTTAAAAAGATTGGATTTAAAATGAATAAAATTATTGCGGTATTTTTTTCTTTCACACTTTGTTTTTCAATGTCTTCATTTGCAGGTTTTAAGGAAGCTGCTGAATTGTTTGAGCAAAAAAGATATATCGAAGCATATGATGAATTTTTTATATGTTATCAGCAGAATGATTTAAGGGGTAATGCTTATCTTTCTAATATCATAGCAACTGATAAGATTAATGCTGAACGAAAAGAATTTTGGACTTCAGAGGAATTGCAAAAACTTGAAGATACAACCTGTATAAGATCGGAAAAATCTTTAAAGGCCTCAATATTATATCAAGATTTTTTGAAGCAAAATAATAAATTATTAACAGAAAAAAAACAGAATAAAAAAAAGAGAATAAATATAATATTAAGTGGATTGGTTGGTCAATTATTAAGTTTACATAAGGAATCAATAAGCCGTGCTGCTTTTATTTTGATAAATATTTCTGAAAATGATGAATTTAGAAGACTTTTCAAGCTTTCAAATTCAAGTGTTTATTATGATTATGCGCTAGAATGGCATGTTGATCGTGATATTTATATTGATGCTTTTCAGAAAGGGTTTTTGAATAGAAAAGGATATGAGACTTATAAGTTATACGCACAATTTTTGATTAGATTTCCTGTAAAAGGTGAAGGTGAATTAAAAATTTCAAATATGTTGAAAAAAAATGCAAGTCTCCTTAATGATCCTACGCATCTTACGCTTGTTAATCGTTGGCTTATTCAAGCAGCTCATTTAGGAAACCAACAAGCAGTTGAAATCGTTTCTGAAAATTTAACTCATTTGATTATAAGCAAAAATAAAATATCTGATGCAAGTTATATCAGAGATAGCTCTATTTTAACCTGTCTTTATAGGGCAGCTTATGACGGTAAGGATAATGGTTATTATGCTTGTTTATTAGGATGTAGCTTTGATTCAAATCATAAAAAAAATGAAAATCATATATCAGGTATTCAAAAAAATAACAAAAATTCTATTTTTTGGTATAAAAAAGCGAAAGAACAGGGTCATTATTTAGGTGCTTTTAATTATATTGTTTTGTGTTGTAATAAATATAAAGAGAATATTTCAAAACATACGCATAAGTTAATATTAAGTGATGTTGTAGAAATTATTGATGAGATTTTAAAAATTGAAAATGATGCATCTGATTTAAATACTAAAGAACATAAAGAAATACTATCTAAAAAAATAATATATTTTATTGAGATTATTTATATTAAAAAATTTAATTTTGATTCATTGTTACAAGCGTTAAATTATGTTATTGCACATGCTGAAATAGAAAGTAAAAATATCGCCGAATATTATAAAGCTGCTTTTGGTAAAATTGATTTTTTTGAAGAAAAATTAACAGATGATGATTTTTTTCAATTGTATTTAAGCGCGAGTAAAACATGTTATCTTGCAATGCTTGAACTTGGTTGTATTTATGAACATGGTTTATCAGGTCAAGAAATCGATTTTGATAAATCGTTTGCGTATTATACAAATGCTTATAATAGGATGAATGATTTAGGTCTAACCAATTATATTATGTTTTACAATTTAGGTATGTCTTATTTAAATGGTCGAGGATGTGAAAAAAATTACGTATATGCATATGAATTATTGAATAAAGCTTATGCATTAGCGCCAAATGATCCTGATATCGTTGATGCGATCTTAAGATGTTGCTTTCTTTTGGGCGAAACACACAATAAAAAAGCATATAAATTTGCTGTGTTAGCCTATAAAATGAATATTCCTTTCGGTGACTTTAATTATGCAATTTGTTTGCTTTTTGGTAAAGGTTGTAAAAAGGATGTTAATCAAGCAAAAGAAATTATTAAAAGCTATTATGATAAAAACAATGCTTTTGCTGCTTATTTGCTTGGAAAAATTGAACTAATAGAATCTTCTCACGAAAACGTAAAAGAGTATTTTGATAATTTTCTTTTATGGGCTGATCCAAATTCAGATCTTGAACAATCTTTTGTCGGAGAAGTTATTTTGTTTCTTTCAAATAAAGCTTTAGATGAAGTTGGTGTTTCTGAATTGGCTGAAAAAAAAGAAGAAGAGCCTGAAGAGATAGACGATCAAGATGATGGGCAAGATTTTGATATTGAAATAATTATTGAAGAAGAGCGTCAAAAAAGTTTAGATAAAAGAAATTCATTAAAAAATCGTCAACAGCAAGTTCAAATAGCTCAAGAAGAAAATGTGTTGCCTACTACTATAGCTAGATTAAAGCCTAAGCAAAGACAAATTTTTGATGCGATTATGGATTCTTCTGTAAATCAAGAAGTAAAGTGGAGTCAATTTGAAAAATTAATTTGTGGATTAATGAAAAATGGTGATTTTTTGAAGCCAGCGGGTGGATCGAAAATCAATATTAAACTAGGTCAAGTTCAGAAACAAATCCACATGCCTGAGCATAATGAGGCAGCGCCCTTATGTCCTGGACGACTTAAAAAAGCACGAGAATTGCTTTCGGCTGTTATGTTAGAAGAACCAGCTTAATCAACATTAAATTTCTGTTGCAACCTGTTGAATTCTTTTCGTTTATTCGAAAATGTAGATGGGTTGCAGCGTTTGAATATTCTCGATCCAAGACAAGTCATTTTCGTAAATCTAAGCGATCTTGGCTTTTTTTGTATTTTCATTGATGCTTTTATATGAATGTCATGTTTTTGTATAATTTTTTAATATAAAAATATGTATTATTTGTACTTTTTGTAAATTACCAAATAAATTTATTGTTTATTTTTTATTGTTTTGTTTTTACTTATGTGTTAAGTTTTTTTATTAAAATTAATACATAGGATTGATGATGAAGAAAATTATTGCAGCATTTTTTGCCTTTACATTTTGTTTTTCAATGAGTTTGCATGCAGGTTTCAAGGAAGCTGCTGATTTATTTGAACGGCATAAATATGGTGAAGCATATGATGAATTTCTGACCTGTTATAAAGCGAATGATTTAAGGGGTAATGCATACCTTCGTCATTTGATATTAAACGATAAGATTGATGCTGCGCGAAAAGAATTTTGGAGTGATTTTGAATTCCAAAAGTTAGAAGATACAACATGTATAAGATCAGAAAAATCTTTGCAAGCATCTGTTCTATATCAAGAATTTTTAAAACAAAGTAATGACTTGTTAACAGAAAAAAAAATAAATAAAAAAAAGAAATTAGAAAAATCTTTGGTTGGATTGTTGAACAAATTAGTAGATCTACACAAAGAATCAATAAGTCATGCTACTCTTATTTTAATAAACATTTCTGAGAACATTGAATCTAAAAAAAGATTTAAACTTTCTGAGACGAGTTTTTATTATGATTATGCGCTAGAATGGCACGTGGATCGGGATATTTATTTAAGTGCATTACAAAAAGGATATTTAGATAAACCAGGTTATGAGACTTATAAATTAAATGCACAATTATTGGAGAGAGTTTCTGGTAATGGTGTAGGCGAATTTTTAATTGCAAAAATACTGGCAAAAAAAAAGCTTCCTGATGTTGAAAGCCATCGTAAAGTTTTAGATCGTTGGTTTATTCAAGCTGCTCTTTTAGGAAATAAAGAAGCGCTTGAAACAGTGCTTGAATATCAGCTTGACTTGATTAAGAAAAAAAATAAAGTATCTGATGAAAGTTATATTAGAGACAGTTCGATTTTAACTTGTCTTTATAGGGCTTCATATGACGGTATTGCTGATGGTTATTATGCTTGTTCATTAGGATACAATTTTGATGGGAATCATAAAAAAACCGAAAACGCTTTATTAGGCATTAAAATAGATAATAGGAAAGCGATGTTTTGGTATAAAAAAGCAAAAGAACAGGGTCATTATTTAGGGGCTTTTAATTATATTGATTTAAAGTGTAAGGAATATAAAGATAAAGGTGTAAAATCCATAGATGAATCAAAAATAAATGATTTTATAAATATTATCAATGAGATTTTAAAAATTGAAAATGATCCGTCCGAGTTAAATAATAAAGAAGATAAAGAATTATTATCAAGAAAAATTATATACTTAGTTGAGCTCATATATAGTAATAATTCTTCTATTAATTTTACTTCATTATTTACAGCATTAAATTATGTTATTGCATATGGTGACATAGAAAGTAAAAACTTAGCTAAGTTTTTAAAAGCATTATATAATTTGAATGGTTTTTTTGAAGAAAAATTAACAGATGAAGATTGTTTTCGATTGTGTTTAAACGCGAGTAAAACATATTATCTTGCAATGCTGGAGCTTGGTTGTATTTATGAACATGGTCGATTAGGTCAAGGAATTGATTTTGATAAATCGTTTGAGTGTTATGCAAATGCTTATAATCAGATGAATATTTTGGGTTTAAGTCATTCTACAATATTGTACAATTTAGGAATGTCTTATCTAAATGGTAAAGGATGTGAAAAAAATTATGAGAAAGCATATGAATTATTGAATAAAGCCTATGATTTAGCACCTAACGATCAAGATGTTCTGGATGCTATGTTAAGATGTTGTTTGTTTTTGGGAAAAAAATATAATCAAAAAGCTTATAAATTTGCAGTATTGGCATATAAAAAGAAAGTTCCTTTTGGTGATTTTCATTATGCAATTTGTTTGCTTTTTGGAAAAGGTTGTAGCAAGGATATTGGTCAAGCGAAAGAAATAATTAATAAATATTATAAAGAGGGTAATGCCATTGCTGCTTATTTGCTTGGAAAAATTGAATTAATAGAATCTTCACGTGATAGTGCTCAGAAATATTTTGACAATTTAATTTCATGGGCTGATCCAAATTCAGAGCTTGATCAAGCTTTTTTAGCAGAGATAAAATTGTTTTTTTCAGATGAAATTTTAGATGAATTGGATGGTTCTGAAGCTGGTAAAAATCCATTGCAAGCATCTAATAGCGATATCTTAAATGTTGAAGCTAATAATGTTGAAGCTAATAATATAGAGGGTGAATATGATGAACCATATATAGACTATCAGCAAATAATCGAAGTAGAACGTCAAAAAAGTTTAGATAAAAGGTTGTTAAAAAATCGTCAGCAGTTAGATGGGCAGCTTGAAGAAGAAAATGTTTTACCTGCTTCTTTATCTAAATTAAAACCTAAGGAAAGACAAATTTTTGATGCGATTATGGACCCTGCTGTAAATCAAGAAATAAAGTGGAGTCAATTTGAAAAGTTAATTTGTGGATTAATGAAAAAAGGTGATTTTCTTAAGCCAGCTGGCGGATCGAAAATTAATATTAAATTAGGTCAGGTTCAAAAACAAATCGATATACCTGAACATCGTAAAGCGGCATCTTTATGTCCTGGACGCATTAAAGATGCGCGGGAATTGCTTTCGGCTGCTGTGATTGAAAAGTAGGCTAATCAACTTTAAATTACTGTTGCAGTAGTTGAATTCTTTTTCGTTCATTCGAAAATATAGATGGGTAGTAATCTCTAAATTTTCATTGTTTAAGACAAAACCATGTTCGTAAATTTAAGCGATCATGGCTTTTTTATTAAAATTTACTTAATAAAATTATTAACTTTACATTTAATTTTATTGATTTTTTATGAAATTATGTTATTGCTACTTTCTAATTTTAATACATAGGATTTGAAATGAAAAAAATTATTATGGCATTTTTTGCCTTTACACTTTCTTTTTCAATAGCTTCATTTGCAGGTTTCAAGGAAGCTGCTGAATTATTTGAGCAAAAACTATATATCGAAGCTTATGATGAATTTTTTATATGTTATCAGCATCATGATTTAAGGGGTAATGCTTATATTCATCATCTGATATCAACTAATAAGATTAATGTTGAACAAAAAGAATTTTGGAATACAGATGAATTGCAAAAACTTGAAGATACAACGAGTAAAAGTTCTGAAAATTTTTTAAAAGCTTCAGAATGTTATCAGTTGTTTTTGAAATATAATGCTAAATTAATCTCAGCAAATAAAAATAAAAGAAAAAAAATTGAAAATAGATTGAAAAATATAATTAAAAATTTAATAAACTTACATAATAAATCTAATGCGCGTTCTACAATTATTCTAGCACAACTTGCCGAAAATACTGAGTTAAGAAAGAGGTTTACCCTTTTTGCGCCTAAGTCTTATTATGACGCTTCATTACAATACGCAGATCGTGATATTTATATAAGTGCTTTACAGAAAGGTTATTTGGATAGAAGCGGCTATGAACAGCATAATTTATATGCACAGTTTTTAGAAAGATTTCCATCAAGGGGTGAAGGCGAGTTGAAAATCGCTAATATGTGTAAATCAAAAAAAGATCCTGTTGCTGAAAGTCTTTGGTTAGTTAGAGCTGCTCATTTAGGGAACCAGGAAGCATATGACAGAGTTTTAAAAGATTATTTGTTTCTTATTACAGATTTAAATCCACCTGATGGTCGTAACCCATTGAGAGATAACGATATTTTAGTTTGTGTCTATAAAGCTGCCTATGAATTAAAAGATGGTGGGGCTTACGCTTTGTTGATGGGTAATTTTTTTGATAATAATCAGAAAGATGAAATGCATAAAGTAAATGTATTAAATAAAGATAACAAGAAAGCTTTATATTGGTATAATAAAGCAAAAAATGCTGGAGATTATTTAGGTTTTACTAATTGTTTATTTTTACAATATAATGAGATAAGAAAAAAATTAATATCAGAAAATGAAGCTATGATCCAGCAGCATATTAATTTCGTTGAAGATGTTCTGAAAATAGAAGACGATTTCTCTGAATTTAATACAAATGAAATGAGAGTTAATTTATCTCATACAATTATCACTATTATTCAGAAGTTATTTAAAATATCAGATCTAAAACAAGAAATTTTTTCTAAATCTTTAGATTATGTTATTCATCATGGTAAATTAGATGATAAAAATATTGCTAAATTTTTTAAATTTTCATTTATTCAAGATGGTTTTATTTTAGGTCAATTCAATGATGAAGAACTTCTTCTTTTGTTAAAAGAATCTAGTGAAACTTATTGCCATGCTGCGAATAAACTTGGGTTTATTTATGATCAAGAGCTTAATTTTAAAAAATCGTTTGAATGTTATCTAAAAGCGTGTGCAATGGCAAATGCTCAAAATCCGAATCATTATTTATGTTTTTACAATCTGGCTTTAGCCTATATTAATGGATGTGGTTGTGAAAAAGATTACAAAAAAGCATATGATTTGTTAAAGATAGCGTATTTATTGAAACCTTTTGATTCAGATATAGTTGATAGTTTAGCAAAGTGTTGTTTTTATTTAGGTGGAGAATTTAACAAAGAAGCTTATCATTTTTATGAATTGGCAACTAAAATGAAAGTGCCTTTTTCAGATTTTAATCTTGCTCTTTGCAAACTTTTTGGTAAAGGATGTAAAAAGAACGTTGCTGCAGCACAAAAAATATTTGAAATTTATTATGCTACACAAAATTCAAATGCAGCATTTTTTCTTGGAATGATTGAGTTAATGAAATCTTCTGAATTAAACATTAAAAATGCGAAGAAATATTTTGAACAAGTTGTTTTATGGGCAAATTCAAATCTTGATACAGACCAAAACTATCTTGATACTGCAAAATTATTTCTTGCATCAGTCTCAAAAGAAAAAAACGCAGATGTATCTACTTTTGAATCTTCAGCTGCGCTTGTTGAAGGTATAGAGGATGTTGAAGAGAAAGAAGAAGACTCAGATTCTGAAGAATTTGTTTTTGATTATCAGCAAATAATCGAAGTAGAGCGCCAAAAAAGTTTAGATAAAAGGTTGTTAAAAAATCGTCAGCAAGCAGATGGACATATTGAAGAAGAAAAAGATGTGTTACCTGCTTCTTTGTCTAAATTAAAAACTAAGCAAAGAGAAACTTTTGATGCGATTATGGATCCTTCTGTAAATCAAGAAGTAAAGTGGAGCCAATTTGAAAAGTTAATTTGTGGATTAATGAAAATAGGTGATTTTTTGAAGCCAGCTGGTGGATCAAAAATCAATATTAAATTAGGTCAAGTTCAAAAACAAATCCATAAGCCTGATCATAGTGATGCAGCGCCCTTATGTCCTGGACGGATAAGTGCAGCCCGCGAATTGCTTTCTGCAGTTGCGCTTGAAGATTAATTTAATCAACATTAAATTTCTGTTGTAATCTATTGAATTCTTTTTCGTTGATTCGAAAATGTAGGTGGGTTGCAACATCTGAGTCTTCTCGATCCAAGACAAAGCCATGTTCGTAAATCCAAGCGATCATGGCACCGTTTTCATTAGGAATATCAAGCGTCAACTCTTTCGTATCTCGTAAAAGATATGTGTCAATGTGCTGCAATAAATCTTTTATGCCAAATCCTGTAAGCGCTGAAACGGCAAATTGATTGTCGTGGGATTGTAATGCATTTTGCTGTTCTTCATCAAGTAAGTCACATTTATTAAGCACTTCAAAAGCTGAAACAATAATTTCATCTGGAAGTTCTAAAGAACGTAAGACGTCTATCACGTCTTCGCGTTGTGCATCGCTATTTGGATGAGATATATCGCGAACATGCATGATGAGATCAGCTTCCATGGCTTCTTCAAGCGTTGCCCTAAAAGCTGCAATAAGATGAGTCGGTAAATCGGAAATAAACCCAACCGTGTCTGATAAAATAATTTTTTGGCCAGAGGGTAATTTAATAAGACGCATGGTGGGGTCAAGCGTTGCAAAAAGCATGTCTTTTTCAAAAACATCAGCTCCTGTTAATCGGTTGAAAAGTGTGGACTTTCCAGCATTGGTATAACCAACCAAAACAACCACAGGGTAGGGGACGCGTTGTCGTGATTTGCGCTGAAGTCCACGTGTGCGTTTGACGGTTTCAAGATCTTTTTTGATGATAATGATGCGATCGTCAATCATACGACGATCAAGTTCTAATTGCGTTTCACCGGGGCCACCAACGGTCCCCATTCCACCACGTTGACGCTCTAGATGGGTCCAGGATTTGACCAAGCGGCTGCGTTGATAGGTGAGGGCGGCAAGCTCTACTTGGAGGGTGCCTTCATGGGTTTGGGCGCGATCACCAAAAATTTCTAAAATAAGTCCTGTGCGGTCAATAACTTTAATTTTTAAAAATTCTTCAAGATTACGCTGTTGAATAGGCGTTAAAGGAGAATCGATATAAACAATATCAACTTTTTTATCATCATTATCATAAGAGTCAATAAGGGATTTAATGCGATCAAGGGTGCCTGTGCCAAAAAGGTGGCCGGCATTTGGTTTTTGAATGGAAATAACTTCGGACCATAAAACTTCAAGATTAATAGCAAGTGCTAAGCCTTTTGCTTCCTCTAATTGTGCTGCAGGTAAGCGTCTTTTTTTTGTGGGACTTAATCTGATTGATTTAAAATCGGGGCATAGGACGATAACGCGCCCTGTCGAGGATTTTGTAGGATTCAATTCGACCTCAAATAATAATGATTAAAGGCCACCTAAAACTCTTAAAGCGCCTTGCTTTATAACTAAGAATTTTTTGAGTTCAGACAAGGAATGATGAGCGACGTATATTCTTCATATATGAGCGAAGAATGACGACGTATCAACCTAAAAATTCTTAGTTATCGCACCTTAAGAGTAATGGATTTTAAATTTTATTCAATAGGCTTTTCGTACGTTGCCATTGAATCTTCACCATCTTGATCTTGAAGGGTGAGATTTTGTCCTGGCATGATGGTTGAAATGGCATGTTTGTATACCAATTGAACCTGATAATCACGACGAAGAAGCATGGAAAAATTATCAAACCAAGTGACAATCCCTTGTAATTTAACACCATTTACAAGAAATATGGTCACGGGGACTTTATTTTTACGAATGTTGTTTAAAAAAACATCTTGAAGATTGTGGCTTTTTTCGTTGCTCATTTTTATTAACCATTCTTTTGTTGTTGAAATGACAAAATAATACTGCACTTCATATAGATTATAGTATATTTTGAATCTAAAATCTATTTCTGTATAGCTTATTATGACATATATCGTGTCCTATTGTCAACATATTTATATTTTGTATTGAAATAATTTATGTATTTTGAAGATGATAATGATTATATTTTTTATTCAAAACATAGATTAAAGTCTTTGCCGTATTTTGGTATATTGGCTTCAGTTTCTTAATGTGTCGTGAAATGGGTTGAATTTTTATAAGATACGCTTCATTGCGAGTTGTCCACCATCTAGATGGGCCGGCTTAAAAGGAATGACAACCCATCCTCCGTCATTGCGAGTTTCCCACCACCTAAAAGGGTCGGACTTAAAAGGAATGACCAAATTCGCAAACATGTGTATAAAAAGCTTGTGCGACCTGGAGGCCGTCGAAGCATTGGTGTTTGAAGAACCCGTTTGCGAGTCTGGTCCGCA
>JAUXUR010000006.1 GCA_030680745.1 Alphaproteobacteria bacterium | reverse complement strand
ATTTTTTGTCCCGTAGATTGGTTGTTGCTAGATTTAGCCACAAACTATATTTTATCCCTTGGAATATAACATATTAAAATCCCTACAAATAAAAAAAGCCAAATATTTCTACTTGGCTTTTTCTTTAGTGCAAAGGTTACGTTGGTTTATGCTGTTGGCTGAAACCCAATATCCTCTTCTTCATCAGATTTGCGTTTGATGTTAAAGAAGTTAAGAGGCATTGCAGACACATAAATCGACGAATATGTACCAACAATAAGACCAAAGATAAGCGTTAGACTGAATCCATGAAGAACCGGTCCACCAAAAATAGCCAATGCAACAAGCACCAAAAGAACAGTGACAACAGTCATGATTGTTCTTGAAAGTGTGTCGTTTAAGCTAAGATTAATGATGTCTTTAAGTTTCATATCTTTGTTTTTATGAATGTTTTCGCGCACTCGGTCAAAAATAATCACCGTATCGTTAATTGAGTACCCTAAAATCGTTAGGATAGCTGCAACAACTGTTAGATTAAATTCTATACCCATTAAGGAAATAAAGCCAATCACAGCGATTAAATCATGCGTAAGTGAAAGTAAAGCACATAATCCAAATTGCCAATCAAAGCGAATCCATACATAGAGCATAATACCAACCATTGACAATATAAAGGCAATGAAGGCATCTTGAAGCAATGTTTTGCTGACTTTCGGTCCAACAAAATCAGTCTTACGATATTCAGTATCCTTATAAAGATTAGAGATCGTTTTCTTGATCGTATCCACAATCTTCATTTGTTCTTTTTCACTCTCGCCTTTATTTTCAGCACGAATCATAAGATCATGCGGTGTCCCAAAATCTTGAATCGTAATTTCACCAATTTTAAGATCGTCAAGTGCTGATCTTAATGCACTTAGATCTGCTGCTTCTTTTGTACGGGCTTCAATTAAAATACCGCCTTTAAAATCAACACCATAATTAAAGTTTTTCGTGGCAAAAATACCAATAGCACCAAGTGAAATGATTGCAGCCATGATAAGCGCAAATTTCTTTTGAGCCATAAAGTTGATTTTTGTATTAGCAGGAATAAAGCGAAGAACGTGAATTTTAAGTTTTTGTGGTCTGAATTTCCACCACCATCCAGCAATTAACATTCTGGTGAACGAAATCGCTGTAAACATGGAAATAAGAAGACCAATGGAAAGCGTAACCGCAAAAGCTTTAATGGGACCAGAACCGAAATAATAAAGGAACCCGGCTGCGATCAAGGTTGTTATGTTTGAGTCGATAATCGATGTAAGTGCACGATTATAACCCGCTTCAATAGCACCAATAACAGATTTACCGCTTCTTGTTTCTTCATCAATCCGTTCGTTAATCAAAACGTTGGCATCAACGGCCATACCCATTGCAAGAACCAAACCGGCGATACCTGGCAACGTAAGCGTTGCTTGAATCAGACCAAAAACAGCAATCGTTAAAATAAGATTGAGTAAGACGCCTAAATTAGCGATGAAGCCAAAAAGACCATAATACACAACCATAAAGACGACGACAAAAGCAAGACCTAGAATGGTCGCTGTTTTACCTGCTTTGATTGAATCTTCTCCAAGTTCTGCACCAACACTACGTTCCTCAACAATCTTCAAAGGGGCAGGTAATGCACCAGCACGCATAAGGACCGCTAAATCATGAGCGGATTGTGATGTGAAACCACCTTTGATATAAGCTGAACCACCAGGTATTGCACCATCAATATTTGGTGCTGTAATATATTGATTATCAAGCAAAACAGCGAAGCGTTTATTAACATTTTTGGCTGTAATTTCAGCGAATTTTTTTCCACCTTTGGCATCAAACTGGAAATCAACAACCCATCCGCTATCCTGATGAAAGTTTGGTCTTGCTGAAACAAGTGATTCACCACCAATTTGCGCACGTTTTTGAACGACAATTTTACCTTCATCGTTTTTGTAATGTTTTACAACCATTGATCCAGGTGGTATACGACCAGCTAAAGCTTCAGATAATGAGGTATTTTCATCAACAAGATGAAAGGTCATTTTTGCCGTTTTGCCAAGAAGATCTTTAAGATGTCCAGGATCTTTTAAACCTGGCAATTGAACCAGAATTTGATTATCGCCTTGGGTTTGAATGGAAGTTTCTTTCGTGCCAGCTTCATCAACGCGACGCGTAACGCTTTCGCGTGAGCGGTCCATAATATCATGTTTACGTTGTGCCAAATGAATAGGTGAATAACCAATATTAACAACACCATCACCACCAACGATCACTTCAAGTGAAGGATCAGCCTTTAAGGCAATTTCTTTAACTTTTGAACCATTGCTAGAATCTTCAAGTTCCACAATGACGTGGTTGTCAACTATATCAAGCTTTTTGGTCGCAATAGTGGCTTTACGCAATTCAGTCCTCAACGTATCTTGAAGACTTTGAAGGGATTCTTTTATAACATGATCAAAATCAACTTCAAGAAGAAGATGTGATCCACCTTGTAAATCAAGCCCAAGATTAACTTTTTCTTTGGGAAACCAATTGGGAAGTTTATCAAGGAAAGGTTGGTTCATAAGATTGACAGAGGCTAAAAGCATACCAATCACGCCAATCAGGCAAATGAGTGTCACTTTCCATCGCGTAAAGCCAAACATGGGAAATTCCTATTTTGCTAGTTGTTACATTTCGTATAAATGCACAGCCTATGGTCAAATTCGTCGTCAGGCCTGCGCCTTCCGGTACTCATGTACCTTAAGTACATTCCGTGCCGGTTCTCGACCTTTCTAGACTTTGCCTCATAATCTGCACATTTAGTCTCAAAAGATTTGACCATAGCTGGACATTTATATATTTATTTTGCGTTTTCTTTAGACGAAGGTAAATCCTTAACTGGTTCTGTCTTCGCTAAAACATCTGCGATTGTTGCTTTTAAAATCTTTACTTTGACATTTTCAGCAATTTCAACAAGGACTTCATTGTCGTCAATGATTTTTGAAACAGTACCAATAATACCACCAGAAGTTAAAACGCGATCGCCACGACGTACTTGTGATAAAGTTTCACGATGTTGTTTCATTCTTCTTTGTTGTGGGCGAATAAGAAGGAAATAAAAGACAACAACCATCAGAATAATGGGCAGCATGCTCATGATGATATCGCCTGCGCCACCTGATGATGCTGATGGTGCGGCACCGGGTGCTGCATCTGCAAAGGCTGTGCTTATAAAAGAATACATATATTAACTCCTGAATTACTATATAGAATAGACTTCTTTCGAAACTCTACTACTGTGGCAGATTGATGTGTCGTTTCAGTACTCAGATCCTCCTGTATGAAAAATACATTCTGGCCTTCTGTGCTGAATCTCCTATCACTCGCCTCATATTAGCGAATTTGGAAAGGAGCCTAAAGTTTACTTATACCTCAATCTAAGACTTATTTAAATAAGTTTGTGGATTAACAGGTTTGGACTTTTTGCGAATTTCAAAATGAAGTTGTGGCGTATCCACACTTCCACTCATGCCTGAAAGCGCAATTTTTTGACCTTTCTTAACTTTTTGGCCAATTTTGACTAAGCTTTTGTTTAAATGCGCATAAGTTGTATGTAATTGGTCTGCATGTTTTATCAATATCAACAATCCATAATTTTTAAGGTTGTCGCCAACATAAACGACTTCTCCATCATAACTTGCAAGAATCGGCGTGTCTTTGGGCAGTTTAATATTAAGGCCATCATTACGTTTTCCCTCTGAGAGAAGGCCGTAAGGACATAGAATGGGTGCTTTTTTGGCAATAGGCCAACAAAATTTTGAATTATTGTTGATTGGAGTCATTAAATCTTTTTTTTCTGGAGGCGTTTTAGCTTCAGCAACAGAAGGTATTAAGGTTTTTTTTATTTGTGGTGTTTTAGCTTCAGTGATTGGAGATGTTGAAATCTTTTTAACTTCAGGTGATTTATCTTTAGTGGGAGATATTATTTTTTTTGATGTAACAGGTGTTATTATTTTAGGTTTATCTGTAGGTTTTTTCTGAATCTCAACTTTTTTAATAGGTGTGCGTGAGAGATAAAGAATTTGTCCTGCTTTAAGATTATAGGGTTTTTTGAGATCGTTATGATTGGCCAGTAAATTCTCACTTAATTTGTATTTTTTAAGAAGATCTTCAAATTTTTCGTTTTTTTTGACGATATGAACAGGCGGATAATGTAAAACACAACCAGGTTTAAGTTTGTAAGGTGCTTTTAAATTATTGGCGCGGATAAAATATTTTTTAGGAACATTAAGTCTTTTTGCAATTTTATCTAAAGTATCATTAGGGTGCACAATGATTTCATTTAACTTTGCAGCATGTCCATAAGTTGGTACTAAAATTATGCATAAAAAAACAATAAGTTGAAAGAAAGTTAATATCGATATTTTTTGAAATGTCATCATGACGATGATTATAAGGTGAAATCGTATAAGTATAAAGGGGTTGTTGCCCTTCCATAAAAAAATTTATAACGTAACTGCACAGATTATGTGGCAAAATCTAGGAAAGCCGAGAACCGGCACGGAATGTACTTAAGTACATGAGTACCGGAATGCGGAGGCTTGACAACGAGTTTGCCCATAGGGTGGGCAGTATTAAAGTTTAACCGACAAGCCAAATCCAAGTTCTGTCGACGTCGTTTTAGGTTGGCTAAATCTACCACAAAATCCACATTTGTGACCTGAAGCATCTACGGACCAATAACGAACATAAGGTTTACCTTCAAGTGTAAAACTTGCAAAATCAAAAGCAAGACCGATTGAAGAGCGAAACCCATACCCTTTCGAATTATGTGTTTCAACCTTACGGCCGAAACGTGTACCCTTACTTGAACCACTTATAAGAACATCAAGTTCAGCATTAAACGTTAAGCTTAACAAATCTTGAAGTTTAAATTTTGTATCAAAACCAATGGGTATATAAAGATAATTAGTGCCTGATAAATGTCCCCACGAATATGTACCACCAAATGATTTGCCTGCTTGATTGCGGAATAAACGATAACCAATACCGATATAAGGGCTGATAGAAGCGTCCGCTAAAAGTTCGAAATCTCGACCAAAATTACCTCTAAGCTCAAACAAAGAATCATGCCCTTTTGAATGCGTTTGAAGCGTCTTATTTGAATATTTTTGTTTTGATGCAAGATAACGTGGATTAACGCTCAAAAAATTGCGCCCCATATGAAAGAGCCAAGATCCTTGAACACCAACCATAGGACCTTCAAGTTTATTAACGTTTGCACCACCAATTTTTTCATTAAGGGAATGATGTGAAAACTCTGGCCCAAATTCAAATTGATGATCATTATCAGCAAAACTTGGATTTAAAATTAAAAGAGAAACAGCCCCTAAGAAAAGGGATTTAACGTAATGCATTTTCATAAAATTTTCCTTGATGATTCAGTTGGTTCTGGATGGAGTCTATCGATATGAAAAGCATCGTCAAGGATAGGGCATAAAATATGGCGTAAATTTTATTATTGTGTAGAGATTATTCAACACTTTTTATTTTTTATAGAAAAGTTGAAATTTAAAAACCTTTAATGCAAATTATTTTTACCTAAGGGTGTATAAAAGATTTCACACACCCTGTTGGATAAAACCAGTCAAGATCTTACTGATTCTAAAAAATTATTTTTTTTGAAGCGCTTTTTCCAAAAAATCAATGTGTTCTTGTATTTTCGCATTGATCGCAGCATCCCCAAAAGCAAAAGCTTTTTTAAATACTGCAAGTGCTTTTTGTTGATATTCTTTTTTTAGATCCAGATCTTCTTCTTGATCGGTCAAATCAAAATAATAGGCACACCCAAGACAGACATATAGATTTGCAAAAAATGGTAAAACATCAATACGCTCATTACGTGATATTTGCATTAATTCTTTATACAAAAACTTTAGCGGTTTTTCTATTTTTGTATTTATTTTTGGATCATTATAATTAAAAGCATTCAAATAAGCCTCAAATGCTTTTATTTGATATTCTTTTTTTAAAATAGGATTTTTCTCATGTTGTGCTAAATCATAACAATAAAGATCGCCTAATGCACGATATATATCAGCGGATGGATATTTTTGAGCACCCTCTTCATAGGCTTTTTCTGCTTGTTTGTAATCTTTTAATTTACGACAATAAAGATTCCCTAAAGCACGATACAGATCTGACGATGGGTATAAATTAATACCCTTTTGATATATTTTTGTCGCCTCTTCAAAGTCTTTCAGTTCATAACAATAAAGATCCCCCAAAGCACGATAAAGATCTGAGGATGAGTACAATTTAATACCTTCCCTATAGAGTTTTTTCGCTTCTTCAAAATCTTTCAGTTCATAATGATAAAGATCACCTAAAGAACGATACAGATCTGACGATGGGTATAAATTAATACCTACCTGATAGATTTTTTTTGCTTCTTCAAAGTCTTTCAGTTCATGCTTATAAAGATTGCCTAATACACGATATAGATCAGCGGATGGATATTTTTGAATACCCTCTTTATAGAGT
The DNA here is from genome assembly GCA_030680745.1 of Alphaproteobacteria bacterium. Taxonomy (NCBI): domain Bacteria; kingdom Pseudomonadati; phylum Pseudomonadota; class Alphaproteobacteria; species Alphaproteobacteria bacterium. The sequence goes on along the minus strand of JAUXUR010000006.1, from coordinate 13,166 downwards.
TTTTTCGCTTCTTCAAAGTCTTTTAGTTCATAACGATGAAGATCCCCCAAAGCACGGTAAAGATCTGAGGATGGATATTTTTGAATACCCTCTTCATAGATCTCTTTTGCTTGTTCATAATTTTTTAATTTATAACAGTAAAGATTACCTAAAGAACAATAAAGACTGGCGGATGGATATTTTTGAATGCCCTCTTCATAGATTTCTTTTGCTTGTTCATAATTTTTTAGTTCATAACAATAAAGATCGCCTAATGCACGATAAAGATCTGAGGAGGGATATAAATTAATACCATTTTGATATTCTGTTATTGCTTGTTCTAATGCATATTCAGAGCCTTTCAGTTGATAATAATTAAGCTCACCTAAAGCACGATAAAGATCTGAGGATGGATATTTTTGAATACCCTCTTTATAGATTTTTTCTGCTTGATTAAAGTCTTTCAATCCATGGCGATAAAGATTACCTAAAGCAGCATAAAGACCTGAAGATGGATATTTTTCTATCCCCTCTTCATAGGTTTTTTTCGCTTGTTTAAAGTCTTTCAATTCATAACAATAAAGATTCCCTAAGGCACGATATAAATCGGCGGATGGGTATAATTTAATGCCCTTTTCATAGATTTCTTCCGCTTGTTTAAAGTCTTTCAGTTCATAATAATAAAGATTCCCTAAAGCACGATAAACACCTGAAGATGGATATTTTTCTATTCCCTCTTCACAGATTTTTTTCGCTTGTTTAAAGTCTTTCAGTTCATAATGATAAAGATCCCCCAAAAGACAATACAGAGCTGAGGATGGACATTTTTGAATACCCTCTTTGTAGATTTCTTTCGCTTGAACATAGTTTTTAAATTGATAATAATAATGATTGCCTAAAGCACGATACAGATCTGCTGATGGATATTTTTTGATCCCCTCTGTGTAAAATTTTAGTGCTTTATTTAGATTGCGAGCAGTATAATAATTGCCGCGCAAAAGAGCTTGTCTTGATTTATTTTTTAAACTACCTAAATATTTGTCTGAAAATGTTTCTTCAACATATTCTATTTCTTCTTCAATATTCTCATCATTATTTTCATAGACAATGTTATTGTTGTTTTGAATTTCATCGGATTCATTTATTTTTGGGTGTTTTGATAAGCGTTCTGATGATATTGGTCTTTTTCGTTTTAAATTATTAGAAACAATAGGATTTGCTTTATTCATGGAATCATTAGATACTTCTATAAAAGGATTTTCAACATCACTTTCGTCACTTGAAAAACCTGAAGACGAATCGTCTGAAGATGAATCATCCGAAATTATATTTTCTTCAGCTTCAATTTTTTTACTTAATTGATATTCTTTTTGTCTTGATTCTATATCGTTTCGATAATTTGGATGAAATATAGTTGATATATTGACAGATCGAATATGCGATTTTCTTGTACTATTTGGTCGTGATCCTGTCGTTCTTAACAAAGATTTTGCAAATGCAAGCGCTTGATCACGGGTAGTATTTTTGGGTGTAAATTGGTGATCAATAATTAATTCAGCTATATCAAGGTGATAACATTTCGTATAAGATGTTTTTTGAAAATAGAGATCAATTAATTCGACCCATGCTTTTTGATATTTTTCTAAGGCAATATAAATACGTGCTTTATAAATACGTGCATAATGTCTGTATTTATTAGTTTTGGCATCTGACCCCGTTACCTTAATAATAAAATTCAATTTAGACAATAAATCTTCACAAAATTCTTTTTTTGTCATTGAAGAAGGTACAAAATTTTTACTTAAAAACAAAATAGCTAAAGCGCAATCATCTTCAAATTTTGAATCATTATTGTCTGAATTAACGTCAACAAAGGTATAATAATCATAAATTTTTTGACACGAAGTTTTAAAATCAAAACCACGAATTTTAGCCCGCGGAGAATCATCGTTTAAAAAATTTAAAATTTCTTTTTCTGTTAAATCAACGCGCTGAATTTCATTCATAATATTGTTTGAACGCGATCTAATTTCAGTAACATTCGGTATATAATTGTTGTTATGAATAATGTGATCTTGTGATTGAGTGTTATTATCAATACCAATAACACCGGAAGAAGTCTTTTTCTGCGTAATGGGATTAAGCTTATCTTCAATTTCTTGGGCTTTTTTTAAACCTTCTTTATCATTTGTTGGTACAAGTTTATTGAAATGCGTATTATTATCGATTAAATAGATAGAAAACTTTTTGGGATCTATTTGATAAAAATGAATTAAGCGAATATGCTGATTATCATGTTTTTTGTATATATATAGATTTCTATCCTTTAATAAAGCTAAAGCACTCATCAATCCATATTGAGATTTTTCAGGTGTAAATACACCATTTTTATCAGTATTGCATGAAAAAGATATGTTTACTTTGTTTTTTTTTATAGTCGTTAAAAAATCAAATTGATTTTTTGTTTCCGTGTAATAATCAATATTGTTAATTTTAGTATAATCTAATAAATTACTATTTTTAAGCATTTCATTGGATATATATTTTTTTATTTCGTCTCTTTTGTTTTTTTCAAATTTATTATCAGGGTTGTTTAATACATCCAGCAAAGCGTTAATAGCTTCTTTTTGCGATCCATAACCCAAGCCTTTGTATATTGAATCAGTATATTCGTTAGAAAAAGAATATTCGGAAAATTGACGATCAGTTTTATTTAAAACTTTCCATGTTTTTGTGGTTTTTATTTCTTTATTTTTTTTTGAATTTTGTTCGCAAAAATTATTATTATTTATCTTAGCAACAACTTTTAAAGAATTTACGCCATTAGACAAATTATGATTTGAATAAGGCTGATTCCGCTGACTTTTTACCGCATAAGAATTTTTTAATTTTTCTATATGATGATTTCTTAATTCTTGATGATATTGCGTTTCTAGATTTTGAGCAACATTATTTGAAGGTAAATCATTAATTAATACCAATTTATTATAGTGAAAACCTTTACGCAGAAGATATAAACTTTCTGCATTGTTATTAATAATGTAAGAATGACTTAAAAAAAGAGTTTTATTTTTACTTAGATCCACTTCATAAATATAAAGATTTTTATTATTCAATGATGCAAAAGCATCAATCAATGTGTAAGAAGGTTTCTCTATGATTTTTTGAATTCCCTTTTTCTTATCATATACATTTTCATTTGGTTGATAAGAGAGCTCATGTTTAGTTTTTTTAATATTATTTAAATAACTTTCAGCAGAAGAAAAATTTACTGGGTTATCATGATCATTGTCAATAAATTGACGCAATCTTTCAGCTCGTAAAGTATTTACTAAAGTGCTTTTATCTTTAAGCGCATCGAGCATCGCATTAATGGCTACTTCTTTAGAAGTATAACCAAAAGCCCTAAATCCACACTCAGATTTTAAAGTAGAAATAAAATATTCATTGAAACGTAATATTGAACCACTAACTTCCCAAGGAGATCGTCTATCTGGTTTTGCTTTTTCAATAATACTTTGAATTTCAGTCGGATTTGAAAATGTTTGCTGATTCATAGTAAAAAATAAAACAAAAACAACAAGAAATATTGATCTAAATCGATTCATGATAACTCCGAAAATGAATATGTATAATTAATTTGATGTGTATATTTAACACAGTAAATATTTTGTTTCAATAAAAAAGAATAATTAATAGATTTTATTACAATAACAAATTGATATTTATATAGAAAATAACATTATTACGATGGTATTATTTTAAACAATTTTTTTTAATTAAGCTGTTATAAAAATGCCGCGAACATGTCACGGCACATAGAAGGTTACGTTGTATATATAATTTAATACTTGAATCCTAAACCAAATCCAATTTCACGTGATCCGCTAAAACCTGGTCGACTTAAAGAAGTGTAACGAATATACGGTTTCGCTTCTATATTTAAAGAGTCAAAACTTCTCTCAATACTTGGCTGAAACTTCATCGCGTGTATGTTGCTGCTCAAACGAACAACACTACGTGTGCGACGATTGAATTTATTACCACGATGAATATTAATATGATTTTGAAGATAATACTCATATTCAGCATTAAATTTTAAAGTTGTTTTATCATCCATTGTATATGCAAGCGTACACCCAATAGGGAGTGTTACAGCGGAAAATTTAAAATCTTTTAACCATGAAGAACGTGCAAATGTGTCACGTCGATACCCTAAACCCAGATATGGCGTTAACATAAAATCATCATTTAAAATGAAATGGTGACCAAACAATCCCATCATCCGATATTTATTACGTTTTGCACATGAGCTATACGCATATCCTAAATCAAGCTCTACGTAGCTTTGATCAAAAGAATAACGATATTTACCACCTAAACCTAAGAATTTTGGACCATAGTTAAATTTACTCAATTCTGGTGTAATTTCAAAAGTATGTGGTTTTTGGATTTTCGCTGTAGTTCCTTCACTTGCCGAAATCGCTAAAAATGGCATAATAGTAAATGCAACGGATTTAATTAATGTTGAAAAAGGTTTCATTTTGAAGTCCTTGCTTGATTAAAACATACGCTGACAATATCAGTTATTATGACATATAGTAACTTGAAATCGTTTGTATTTCTTTTTTGAGGATACAGATGTGACATTATAACAATGAATGCTCAAACAACCTACGAGGAAAAAATAAATGTACAGAATAATGTTTTTAATAATTGCACAAACTCTCATAACCAACGCATCTTTTGCAGAAACTGAATGCGAAACACTCAAAACGAGTCGTCAACAAAAAATATTTAAATTTTCATCTTTGCAAGCAAATTCAATTCTTACAAAAAAACCACAAGATATTGCTAAGCTTTTAACGCAAACACCAGACGAACAAAAACAAGATCAATCACCTGAATTACGCGGACAACTTGATACTTTAAATAAAGAAATAGACGCAATAGAAAAACAAATGAAAGAAAAAAAATGCCCTGAATAAAAAATATACTCAACCACCACTCAACAACGCTGAAACGGATGTACCCTGTTGAACATGCTCGATAACACGCGCTAAAAATGGTGCAACTGATAATACAACCAAATTATCCGGCGCTTTATCGCGCAAAGGAATAGTATCTGTTGTAATTACTCTTTCAAAAATTGGATTAGCGATGGTTTGAAGCGCATTATTCGAAAAAACGGGGTGCGTAAAACAAACATATACTTTTTGAGCACCTTTTTCTTTTAATAATTCAGCAGCTTTTACCAAAGTACCACCTGTATCACACATATCATCAATAATAATGGCATCCCTACCATTAACATCGCCTATAATACTCATATGTTCAATAACACCAGCACCCGCGCGTTTTTTCGAAATCATTGCATAACTAGCTTCGACGTTTAATTTCTTCAATTGTTCTTGAAACTTATAAGCGCGCTCTGCACCACCTGCATCAGGTGACACGACAACGGGATCATGCAATTTTAGATTCGCAACATAAGGTGCAAAAATTGAAGAAACGGGAAGATTATCAACAGGAATATTTCTAAAAAAACCTTGAATTTGGCCACAATGCAAATCAATTGTAATAATCCGAGTAGGGCCTGCGCTCTCTATAAGTTCAGCTACATCTGCGGCCGAAATAGTCACACGTCCCTCTGATTTGCGGTCTTGCCTTGCATATCCAAAATAAGGAATAATTGCCGTAATCGATCCAGCTGACGCACGTTTAGCTGCCTTAATCATCAAAATAAGTTCCATTATATGATCATTAACACTTCCATTAACAGTGCCACACGTCGATTGAACAATAACAATATCTTTTTTTCTGATACTTTCATCGAATTTAACCCTAATTTCTCCATCATTAAAACGCGTAGCTGTTGAATGTCCTAAAGAGGTCGAAAGATTTTGAGCAATTGTATTTGTCAAAAGTTTATTAGAATTCCCTGAAAAAACATAATATTGAGAGGTTGTTTTTTTAACGTGTCCCTCTGCACCCGATTGGGTAAGCACTTCCGACGATACGCATTGATTTGAGAACAATAATGCGGATATAACAAAAGGTTTTAAAAGCCTTATCATAAGATTTCCTTTGAATTCAACAAGATAAATAAACGCAAAACAAGTGATTTTTATTTTTTGTAACAATTTAATGCGCATCAAAACACAAGCTAACCTTATGTACATAGTTTTTAAAAATATTTCAACAAATTAAATATAGACGAGATTACTAAGTTTTTTCTGTCTTCAATTGTTTATTATGCCATCGGCAATTCAAGCCCCTGAACTTTAAGCTCTTTTTGAAGCATTGCCGTAAGCCTTTGAAGCCCCTCGTCATTACTGGATTCAACACGTGCAACCAAAGCTGGCTGCGTATTTGAAGCGCGCAACAAGAACCAACCATCTTTATTGCTGACGCGCAATCCATCAACGTCATTAAATTTTATCGATTGATCTTTAAGGCTTTTTTGAACATTCGTGATGATTTCAAATTTTATTTCATCGGCACAATCAAAACGTAATTCTGGCGTATTAATGACTTTCGGCAAAGATTTACGCAAATCACTTAGTTTTTGATCTGAATCTGCCAACATTTCCATAAAACGGACTGCTGCATAAACACCATCATCAAAACCATAATAACGATGTGCAAAAAAGATGTGACCCGACATTTCACCGCCTAATAAGGCACCCGTTTCTTTCATTTTTGCTTTAACCAAGGAATGACCTGTTTTCCACATTAAAGGATTACCGCCATGCGCTTTAATATCATCAAAAAGACTTTGAGAAGCCTTCACATCGGCAATAATTGTGGCACCTGGCTCTTCTTCCAAAAGATAGCGACTAAGCAAAAGTAAAATTTGATCGCCCCACAAAACTTCACCCTCATCGTCGATAATACCAACGCGATCGCCATCACCATCAAAAGCAAAACCAATGTCGGCTTTTTCGGACAAAACAAGATCTATAGCTTGCTGTAAATTTTTAAGAATTGCAGGATCTGGATGATGCGCTGGAAAAGTACCATCAATTTTTTCATTGATCAAAATATGATCGCCAGGTAGATTTTCAAGTAATTCTTTGACAATCTCACCCGTCGCGCCATTTCCTGGATCCCAGACGATTTTAAGTTTTTTTTGATTATGCGGCTGAAAGGCATCTTCTAATTCTAAAATATATCCATTAACAACAGACAAATGACTGATCTTGCCATCGCCTTCTTTAAAATCACCCTTTAACATACGTTCGCCAATTTGTTTAATATCAGCGCCATATAATGCTTTTTTATCCTGCATGATTTTAAAGCCATTATAATCGGGCGGGTTATGAGATCCTGTAATCATAATCCCACCGGCAGCTTGTAAATTATGAACTGCATAATACAACATAGGTGTTGGCCCAAGGCCAATAATAATAACGCCTAATCCTGTGCTTGCAATACCCTTAGCCAAAAAGTCTTGCAGCATAGGAGAACTCAATCGACCGTCATACCCAATAACAATGGACCCACCTGTAAAAGTTGCAGCTTCCTGAATCCAGGATCCGTAACCCTGCCCCAATTGAAAAGCAAATTCTGCATTTAAATCGGGACCTACAATGCCACGAATATCATATTCACGAAAAATAGAGAGAAATTTAGTTTGATCGATCATTGTTTTTAAGCCGCCATTGCGTTTTTAAGGGGTAAAGTAGAATTTCGTCCAAGAGAAACATAGTCAAACCCCAACGCACATGCTTCTTTAGGATTATATATATTTCTGAAATCAAACAAATATGAATCTGCCATTTGTTTTTTTATTTTTTTCAAATCAAGCGCCCTGAATTCGTTCCATTCAGTCAACACAACAAGTGCATCTGCATTTTCAGCCAATTTGTAAGGATTATCAACACACATAATATCGGGTAATTGCTGGGCCGCTTCAAGCATGCCTTGAGGATCATAGGCCTTAACATATGCCCCCAGTTCTAGAAGGATTGGGATAATCACAAGACTTGCGCTTTCACGAATATCATCCGTATTGGGTTTGAATGTAAGCCCTAAAACACCAATGATTTTACCTTTGATATCACCCATTTTTTGGATAATGCGCGTGACCATATCGATTTTACGCTCTTCATTGACTCTCACAACGGCCTTTAAAATTTGTATATCGATGTTGTGATCATCGCCAATCGCTAATAATGCGCGTAGATCTTTCGGGAAACAAGATCCCCCAAAACCTGGACTCGGGTGCAAAAATTTCTTACCAATGCGACCATCAAGCCCCATGACTTTCGCCACATCATGAATATCAGCACCTACTTGTTCGCACAAATTAGACATTTCGTTCATAAAAGTAATTTTAGTGGCGAGGAAACTGTTGGACGCATATTTAGCAAGTTCACTTGATTCCAAAGACGTAAAAATAATTGGTGTTTCAATAAGATAAAGCGGTCTATATAATTTTGCCATAATGTCTTTGGCATATTCACTTTCGTGCCCAATGACAATACGATCAGGGCGCATAAAGTCGGCAATCGCAGCGCCTTCCCTTAAAAATTCAGGGTTTGAGACAATATGAAACTTTAAATTAGGTCTATCATTTTCAATAAGTTGCTTGATCTTGCGATTTGTGCCGACAGGCACCGTTGATTTTGTGACTATAACAGCATTTTCTTGTAACAAAGGTGCAATGTCTTTTGCCACTTGAAACACATAAGATAAATCAGCATGACTTTCCCCATGTCGGGACGGCGTACCAACTGCAATAAAAACAGCTTCAGCGCCCGTTAAGGCTGATTTTAAATCACTTGTAAAAGACAAACGTCCTGCTAATTTATTTTTAGATACTAGATCTTCAAGACCTGGTTCATAAATCGGCATGATATTTTGATTGAGCAACTCAATTTTAGAAATATCAGCATCAACACAAACGACTTCATGCCCAAATTCTGAAAAACAAGTCCCTGAAACAAGCCCTACATAACCTGTTCCAATAATAGCAATACGCATTAAAACGCCCCATATTGTTTTAGTATTTTCTTTAGATCATCTTTTATATCATCTTGTTGTAAACCAAAAGCAATATTTGCTTCGACAAGACCTAATTTTGTGCCGCAATCAAAGCGTGCACCTTCAAAAACATGTCCATAAAAAGGCTCACGCCCTATCAACGCTTTTAAAGCATCTGTTAATTGAATCTCGCCCCCTGCCCCTTTAGGTGTTTGCTCTAAAATACCAAAAATGCTTTTGGGCAGAATATAGCGACCAATAACAGCAAGATTAGAAGGCGCTTCTTCTTTTTTCGGCTTTTCAACAATATTTGCAATCGGTAAAGATTTTTTATCTTGACTTAAATCAGTTGCAATGGCGCCATATAAGTGAATTTGACTAGGCGCCACTTCCATAATCGCCGCATAAGCACCCTGTTTTTCAACAAATGCTGATGACATTTGCGCAAGACAAGATATTTTGTTCATAATAACATCATCAGGCAAAAGAACTGCAAAATAATCGTCATCAATTAAATGACGTGCGCACCATACAGCATGCCCCAAACCCAATGGATAAGGTTGACGCACAACAGCGACCTGACCTGGTGTAAAACTGATATCTTCAAGGATTTTAAGTTCTTTCACTTTAGAGCGATTTTGAAGCATCGACACAAGTTCAGGATGCGCATCAAAATGATCTTCAATCGCATTTTTACCTTTAGAGGATACAAAAATAAATTCTTCAATCCCAGCTTCGATTGCTTCTTCAACAGCATATTGAATAATTGGTTTATCGAGAATTGGCAACATTTCTTTAGGAACAACTTTTGTTTGCGGCAAAAGACGGGTACCCATCCCTGCAACGGGAAAAATAGCTTTACGAATTTTTGTCTGTATTTTAGGCTGCATCGAAATTACTTTCATCAATTACTTTTAAACGACAAAAAAAACTATATACAAAAATACGTCAACAATAAAGAATCTTCGACTAAGGATAGTCTGATTCTATGTATAAAGAAAAACCACGGAGCTTGCCCCGTGGAATTTCGTTTTTTTCTACCAAATTTAAGAATTTTTTATTTTGCAGATCTTATTGTAAAAGATTTCTGATCGCCGGTAACTGTACCTTTTGCTGTGCTAAAGGTATATGTGCAAACATCTCCCTTCCATGTATCTTTTTTTGCTTCTTTTAAAATAGGGTTAAAAATAGCCTTTGTTAGAATCCGAAATGATGAAGTTGGTAAAGCACTTACTTCCTCTGGATGAAATCGTTGATTGCCCGCAGTAATGAACCCACCACTCGCTAATTTTTGTCCATCCTCATAGCTTATTGTTGATGGACAATCAGCAAATACACTTGCTGAAAACCCAAAAAAACTACTGAACAAACTAGAACTTGTAATTTTTTATACAACATTAAACTAACCTCCTTATTGATACCTAATATAATTTTAATGTATATATATTAAAAAAAAGTAAATATTTTAAGTAATAAAGGTTAAAAATTGTTTAATCTAAATATTTACTAGACTCCTTTCTAAACTCGCTAATGTGAGACGAGTGATAGAAGGTTCGGCACGGGTTCCCTCGTGTATTCTTCATACATAAGGATCTGAGTGCCGAAACGACGCATCAATCGACCACAGTAGTAGAGTTTCGAAAGAAGTCTACTTTTGATTGTCCTGATCCAACCCCAACACCGCAAACAATTGCTGCACTTCCTGACGAGCTGCAATATGAGAAAGCGTCAAAGATGAACTCGCTTTAGAATCACGAAAATCGAGCAAGGTAAGGCCTTGTAAAAACATTTCCCGGAAAATAACGCGTTCACCAAAACCTGGTGCTAAACGGAAACTTAGTCTTTTTGATAATTTTTCAATCACTTTGGTCATATCGCGTTTATTACGCGCATCTAAATTACTCAGTCTGTTACGCATCACAACCCAATCAATGGCGGGCTTTCGCTGCATAGCACGCATCTTACGTTGCTCCCACACCATAAGACTGTAACAACTTGGTTGCGTTATTTCGAGTTTGTCACCATCAACACTTGCCAAAACATCAAGATCCACAAAACTATCATTAAGGGGCGTTATAAGAATATCAGCATAAGAATGCGCAAGAACAGACATGTAACGATCGCTACCAGGGCAATCGATCACAATATATTGATTTTCTTGGCTTAATGAATCAAGCGCTGATTCAAATACTTGTTTATCTTCATTTTCGGCATCTTCTTTTTGTGTGTTGCTCGACATATCAAGACGAATATGCGTAGGCATAGGCACTTTAGATTTTGAAGATTCTTGAAAAGCACGACGATTTTCAACATAACGCGTTAAAGATGCTTGACGTGAGTCTAAATCGATACAACCAACATTGTAACCTTGACGCAATAATCCAACAACAAGATGCATGGCTGTTGTTGATTTACCAGTGCCCCCCTTCTCATTTCCTAACACAATAATTTTAGGTTTTGATAATTGTTGATTTGCTGTCATTGATAATTTGCTCCATAATTCATTAGACTTCTTTCTAAACTCGCTAATGTGAGGCGAGTGATAGAAGGTTTGGCACGGAAGACCGCAGTGTATTCTTCATACATGAGGATCTGAGTACCGAAACGGCGCATCAATCGACCGCAGTAGTAGAGTTTCGAAAGAAGTATATTTAAAGACGATACCGCAAATTGACAAAACGTAAAAGAGAAAAGACGCCTATACATTAGACCTTGTCCTTCAGCAAACGTAGTATAAAACTACTAAGAATTAAATTTAAGGGAGCTTCAAAAATGTTTAAAAAACTTATTTTCTGCCTATTCACTTTATTAATAAATATAGAAAATTTATATGCCGATGATTTAAATGAACAATTTGAACATCAGTACAATCTTGGTTTTCAAGATGTTGCACAATGTAATCTTGGATTAACACAAATTAGATCACTTAACCTTGATTTACTCAAACATGAAATAAATACACAATTTAAAAATTTTAAAAATAAAAAATATGCAACTTTTTGTCGTCAACATACTCAAATTAATGACGTTAAAGCAATCCTTGTTCATACCTCCTTTAACGCACCTAAAAAATACACAAAACCTACTTTCATTCAAAAAATTGACGATAATGGTATTGAAAGCCTTTTTAGAGCACAAGGTAGGTTTTATCTTATTGCCGAAGATAATGCTAATTTATCCCAGGATAGTTTTGATGAAAAAAATGGTTTTTCTGTTGCTGGCGCATCATTTGCAGATGCTTTTTCAAATCTTAAATATTACCTTGATTTTGAAAAAAAAGAAGCTTTTATCGAGTATATCAACATCGATCAAGATTATCAAAATAATGGACTTGAAAAATATTTAATTGAACAATTCGTAAGTTGGTTAAAAAATATAAAGTGTATAGACAAAATTGGATTAAGAACGTCTGAAAATAAACTTGAATCCATATTAAGTGAACTCAATTTTAGATTTTCATTGTCTTACGAATTTATTTCTGGATATAGCTCTAACTACTCACTTATTTTAAGGTAAAGCCACAAGAAGTTTTCCTGTGGCTTTTTACATCTAATATCAACTTGTCAAAGTCTTCGCGTTAACTAAGATATTTAAAAATTAGCATGCTGAACATTACTATTTCTTATATTTTATTCTGTCTTCATATTGCCCATGTAAAAAATAATGAGTTATTGCCCATTTTTCTTTTGCTTCTTCCGAACCAATTTTATCAACAGCAACAAGTAAATCTGGATATGAAGAAAGATATGTCTGCCAATTAAAATCATCTGGCATTTGAGCTTTTTTAAAATTAAACCATCCTAATCTATCTTCTTCTGACCCAAACTGATAAGCCAATTGCTCACTAGAAATATGACGCGCTCTATTTTCATCTGAAAATTTTAATTTCATCTGAAGATAAATCTCTTCAAATTTAACCCCTAACATTTCTTGTCTTGCGTTCTCTTTCTCCCATAATTCATCCTCCAAACGTTCACGCTCATGTCTATTGTATTGATAAGGATCAAAGTCTTCATCCGCTAAAACCGCATTTACCTCTTCTACAGTTAAGCCTTTACTTCTCATCGTTTCGATCGCTTGACGCATTTCTTTCGCTTCTTCTGCAGCACATTCCGCTTCCCACTCTGCTCTCTCTGCTTCTCGCTTTTCCTCTTCTGCTCTAAAAAATCCTTCAGCATCAAAATTTGAAGCTTTTACAA
>JAUXUR010000005.1 GCA_030680745.1 Alphaproteobacteria bacterium | reverse complement strand
CGAAGTGATTATTTATTGCTTGATCTAAGGTATTCATTTTTATCATTGTACAGCTCCTTTTTTTGTATCTTGTCTGTACTATGTTTTCTTATAAAAAATCAATACCTTAGATCAAATTAAAAAAGTGTCGTGTACTATGGTCTTTCATAATCATCTTTTGAAAAAATGCGTGTTTCAGGTTGATCTATAAACATCCATTTAAAAGTGTCATAAATTTCTTCAATTTTATCTGCTGAAATAAGAGCAAATCCAATCAATGAATTAATAACTAAATGAGGAGGATATTTTTGCTGGCATACTAATTCATCTTCAAAGTTAACAGCCTTAAAAAGAACATCTACAAATTGATCACGAATAGGATCAAATATTTTTTGCGTTTTTTTTGTTTTGTCATTGCTACTTCTTGTTTTTTTAATAAAAATCGCAATGAGATCTTTTAATATAATTTGTTTATTTTTTTGTTTAATGTCTTGTTCTAATTTTTCATCTATTATAAATGAATATTTTTTTGTTATTTTTTCTTTAAGGTTTTTTTCTTCATTATCAAGCTGCGTTTTATATCTACGATTTTCTTCAGCAATTTTTTCTTTTTCTTGATCGCTCATTGCATCATAAACTTTTTTTGCACTCTTTGGACCACGATTTTCTTTAATGTACTTTTTCAGTTCCTTGTTTGTTTCCTCACGAATTGATTTTTTTATTTCTTCTTGATGCACAAATGTTAATTCATCAATGAGCATCTGTTTTAAAATATCTGGATTTGTTTTGTAGTAATAAATAGCTTTAACAAGATTATTCACTAAAGGTAAATTGTGTTTCTTGCTTAATTGCCCAAGTGGATCATTTTGACGTTGATTAATAGCTAAAACTTGCCCGTTAGGGGATGGAAAAAGATATTCTAAAAGTGCTGAAATTGCATCTTGGGGTGCATTAAGCTTTAAGGTGTCGGCCTCTATATTAAAAGCAGGATGGGGTTTGAATTCGGGATGTTCAATGGACCCAAAATCGCCAAAAAAACGAATACCTTTTAGATGTCCCGATTGAAGCATAATTTCAGCCCAAGCAGGTGAAATATCTTTATATTCTTCTTTTGTATTATGATAAAGATCAAAGCATTCTTCAAGCGGTACATTTGCAAAGGATGAATGGGATATAAAGAAAATGGAAGTAAAAACAAATAGTAATCTTTTCATAATATAATCCTGATCATTGTTGCAAAATAAACACTTTTCCTGTTTTAGCTAACACTTTTTTTAATTTGAGTCAATAATTATTTTTTTACTATTTGTCTTTACTAAGATCATACAATCATCACTTCAGTTATATAGAAATTAGGTAAATTTTAATACTTTTTTTAATGAAAAATTTTTACTAAAATGGGATTTGTTAGGATGAAGCATAATGCTTGCATTTTAACTTAATTTTTGCTAACAAAATGTAAGTAAAAAAATATAATATAATTAATATACTATAAACAAAACCTCTAACTATTGGAATATAAATGAAAAACAAGGCTTTTTATTTTATCTGCGCTATTATTCTGAACACACCATGTTTTGGCATGACCGAAGATAATTCTGAAGGAGATACAGAAGATGATGTCAAATTATTGACTGAATCTGTAGAAGTTGCCGGATCACCCTCCCCTAAAATTTCTGAACCATTAAGACCAAATAGACACTCAAGTACAAAAATTGATGCGTCATGGATAAGTCAATCTTCTTCCGCGCCATCATTGCGTTCTAATCAAAAATTAGAACAAAAAGGAAGAAGAGGCTCCGTTCATTTAAAATATGTAAATAATCTAGAGTTTTCACAATCAAATCCATCGCTTTCAAATATCACAAAGCCTGAAGTCGGTTCTTTGGAAGAGTCACAACATTCAAAAGTTATGCCTAAACTTGTGCGTGCGCACTCTGGGATGCTTACCATTGAAGATCATATTACCCGAGAACATTTAGATGCCGATGTTTTAGCAGAGGATATTTTTTTGCTAACACAGCTTATTAACAATCGTCTTATGTTAGCTTTAGCTGACCCCAGGTTAGAAACTTATGTTGATGCTCTAAAAGTTTTACAACAGCGTGTGTTCATTGGATATGGAAAAGCTTATGAATTTGCGCAACAAACTCAGAAAACGATGCCATCTTATTATCAAGATTATGCACAAATTTATAGCGACACTGAAAGCGTTATTCAGCCAAATCTTGCTTTTGTGCAATTTATGAAATCATTACTCATTGCTGAAGAATTGAAAAATGAAGCGCGTTTTGAACTTGAATCTGAATTTTTAAAACGTTTTAGTGAAGATGCAATAAACGATGAAATACCTAATCGTCCATTATTTTTAAAAACAATCAAAGAACTAATATTTAAGCCATTCGAATCGGTTATGGATAAATATCCTTACATGCATATTTATGGCGAAGTCGCTTCTAAAAATTTTTATATAAAACAATTTCTAACATATTGCAAATCTCTTATTGAAGAACGCTTAAAAGAAAAAAAGAAAGAAACATTACCTTCACTCAAAAAACGATTATCTTTTAATGTTTCAACCATGCCTAGCGAAAAACTTAGAAAAATGACATCACACTTCAATCTTGTGGCTGAAACCCCGTCAGTATTAATAGCCAAAGAAAAAGAAAGTTATTTAGCACCTATTAAAGATTATCTTGAAGGAATTATATATGCCATTGATTACGAAATTGCGTCCTTAAAAGAACCTGAATCCAGTTTAATGACAGAAATAAGTTTAGTAGAACGCAATGAAATTGAATCTTATTTTCTTGATTATTGGGCACAACCACCGCGAAAATTCAAGCCAAATGATTTTAAGGATCAAGAGGCAGATGCAGAAAAGTTAATGAGCACATTAACAAAAATTGTTGAAGTTTATGAAGAAGTTTTGGCTCAGAAAGATCAAATATCATATGATCCGCTCCATATGTTTAATTTATTTTATAAAGAAATTAATCCTTATTGGGCAGAATATAATTTTTACACGCACTTTACTGATAATATGGCGTATATAGGCGACAAAAAAGATGCATTTAACCCTTTTGGCTTTTTGCCTCTTGATGAATATGAATGTCGCTTTTTAGCTGAAAATCATTGTGGACGTGGCAAATTAAAAGGGGCGCGTGATTATTTAAAATAAGCAAAATTTCAGGTATTTATCCCGAATGTATGAAGAATACACGAGGGAACCCATGCTGAATCTTCTATCACTCGCCTCACATTAGCGCGTTTCGAAAGAAGTCTAATAGATGCACAATTATGATCTAAAAAAGGGGAACATAAATGCTCCCCTTTTTCGTTTTAGTCTTAGGTAGTAAAATCAACCACCAGCAGCTTGATCTGCAACCATTTCTGACGCGCCTTCAAAGCCTTTCATGCTTAAACGAATACGACCACGATCAAATCCAACCACACGAACGGTGACTTCAGCACCAATCTTGTATGTATCTTCTAATTGACCGCGTCTACTTTCTTGCGTTAATTCACTCACGTGAACAAGACCCGTTCTGCCGCCTAAGAAAGTAATCATCACGCCAAATTCAGCAACTTTCGCGATAACACCTTTATAAACTTCACCAACTTCTGGATCTGTCGCAATGCTTTTAATACGTTCAATCGCAGCATCTGCAGAACGTGCCGTGACGGCAGCAATACGCACAGTTCCATTATCGTCGATGTCAATTTTGGCGCCTGTTTTTTCGATAATATCACGAATGACAGAACCACCAGACCCAATCACTTCACGAATCTTATCTTTAGGGATGCGCATCGTTGTAATTTTGGGTGCATTTTGATTCAAATGAACACGTGGTGTTTCAAGTGCTTCTGCCATTTTTGACAAAATATGCATACGACCTTCTTGCGCTTGCGATAAAGCGATCTTCATGATTTCTTCAGTAATAGAAGTAATCTTGATATCCATTTGAAGGGCAGTAATACCGCGCTCAGATCCCGCAACTTTGAAATCCATATCACCTAAGCTATCTTCATCGCCTAAAATGTCAGAGATAACCATGAAACGGTCAGCTTCTTTGATAAGACCCATCGCAATACCAGCGACAGGACGACGAAGTGGCACGCCTGCTGTCATCATCGCAAGAGACGCGGAACAAACAGTTGCCATTGATGATGAACCATTGGATTCAGTCACTTCAGATACAATACGTAATGTATAAGGGAATGCTTCTTTCGTTGGTAACATTGGGTGTAAAGCGCGCCAAGCGAGCTTTCCATGACCAATTTCACGACGACCAGGACCACTCATACGACCAACTTCACCGACGGAATAAGGTGGAAAATTGTAATGAAGCATGAAGTTTTCTTTATATTCGCCTTCTAAAGCGTCCATAATTTGTTCATCTTGCGCCGTACCAAGCGTTAAAACAGAAAGAACCTGTGTTTCACCGCGTGTGAATAAAGATGAACCATGCGCGCGTGGCAATACATCAACTTCAGCAAGAATTTGACGTACTTGGTTGGTTTCACGACCATCAATACGCTTGCCATCAAGAACGCGTGAACGCACTATGTCTTGTTCTAATTTTTTGATTTCGCTTGAAACTTTTGTGGAATTATAGCCTTCTTCTTCCACAAGAATCTTAGCAACTTCGCTTTTCAATGTTTTTAAGCGTGTAACACGGATTTGTTTTTTGGTTTCAACATAAACTTCACGTAAAGTTGGTTCACACAATTCTTTAACGCGTGCTTTAAGTTTTTCCATATAATCAGGTTCTGCAGGCAAATCCCATGGATCTTTAGCACAAGTTTCTGCCATTTGAATGATTGCATCAATGACTGGTTGAAATGCATTAAATCCAAACATAACTGCTTTTAGCATAATGTCTTCAGAAAGCTCATTGGCTTCTGATTCAACCATTAAAACGCCTTCAGATGTTCCTGCAACAATAAGTTCTAAATCTGTGTCAGCAAGTTGCTTGTGCGTTGGATTGAGGATGAATGCACCGTCTTTATACGCAATTTTTGCAGCAGCAAGAGGTCCTAAGAAAGGAAGACCTGAAATTGTGAGTGCGGCAGATGCACCAATAAGGGCAACGATATCTGGCTCGTTTTCGCCATCATAACTTAAAACAGTACAAACAACTTGCGTTTCATTTTTATAATTGGATGGGAAAAGAGGACGAATTGGTCTGTCAATTAAGCGACAGATAAGTGTTTCGCGCTCAGAAGGTTTTCCTTCACGTCTGAAAAATCCACCAGGAATTCTCCCTGCTGCAAACATTTTTTCTTGATAATTAATCGTAAGCGGGAAAAAATCGATATCTGGCTTTGCTTCTTTTTCAGCAACAACTGTACATAAAACAATTGTTTCGCCATAAGTAACTAATACTGAACCATGGGCTTGACGTGCCATTTTGCCTGTTTCAAGCGTAAGGCTACGGCCTCCCCACATTAATTCTTTTTTAAAAACATTAAACATTCTTTATTCCTTAATTTATACACAAAAGACAACTTGAAACCTTTTGTCCCAAGTTGCCCTTGCATCGTCTTGATTTTTTTATAATTAGCGTCTAATGCCTAAACGCTTAATGAGTGTTTCGTAACGTTTACGATCTTTGCCCGTGACATAATCTAATAAACGGCGACGTTTACCTACAAGCATCAAAAGACCACGTCTTGAGTGTAAATCTTTTTTATGTGTGCCCATATGATCTGTTAAATTACGGATACGCTCTGTAATAATCGCAACCTGGACTTCAGGTGAACCTGTATCGCCTTCAACAGTTGCATATTCTTTAATCAGTTCTTGTTTGCGTATAGCTGTAATCGACATCGTTAAACTCCTTTTAGTTTAAGTTAAATATACGTTTGGGGATCAATGT
Organism: Alphaproteobacteria bacterium; assembly: GCA_030680745.1. Taxonomy (NCBI): domain Bacteria; kingdom Pseudomonadati; phylum Pseudomonadota; class Alphaproteobacteria; species Alphaproteobacteria bacterium. The sequence continues at coordinate 6,724 of JAUXUR010000005.1, read as the reverse complement.
CCCCTCTAAAATGCACGCAAGACCAAGCAGGGTATTTTCTGTCTTCACCATAACGATTTCAGTATCTGAATAATTCGGAAGGTTTAGACTTTGCCCATGGCAAAATTTTGCAGCATCTTGCCCGCTAATGGCCAGTGCCAAGATGTCGTCTAGCACGGTCTCAAGAGGCAGGATTTGTGAGTGTAAATACTCACTTGTTGAACTATACACAGAATCGAGCATTACTGCTAGCTTTAAATCAAAACAACCCACCTGAAGGCGCTCTAAATCGACTACATGCCCATAACATCCAAGTAATCGTCCCATGTCATGGGCAAAGCTGCGCACATAGCTGCCTTTAGAAACGTCCGCTATAAAAGTTGTTTGATTGGGTTGATGATCTACAATATCAAGTGCAAAAACTTCTATCTCTTTTGCTTTGATTTTATCAGCAATATCATGGCCTTTACGCGCTAAATCATAAGCGCGTTCGCCATCAATTTTAATGGCAGAAAAGGCCGGCGGCTTTTGCATAATCTTGCCTAAAAATTGAGGTAAAATAGCTTCAATTTCTTGACGTTCAGGACGAATAGTCGACGTTGCAACAATTTCGCCTTCTAAATCGTCAGTCGTTCTTTCTTCACCCCAAGCAACAATAAACCTGTATTTTTTATGTGCATCTTGAGCATAAGGAATAAGTTTTGTGGCTTCACCAAAAGCAATAGGAAGCACACCATAAGCTAAAGGATCTAACGTGCCCGCATGTCCCGCTTTTTTAATACCAATCGCACGTTTTAAAATGCTTAACGCTTTCATGGAGGTCATATGTTGGGGCTTGTTTAAAACAAACCAGCCATGTTTAAGATTTTTCATTTGATCTGTATGTTAAAGGGTAAAAAAATAGGTGTAACTCTCAGCCTCCCTGCTACGCCCTGCGCCAAGGCCCACGGGGTCCATGCTAAAAAAGTAAAATGCAATATATATCGTTACTTTTCAACAAGTTTTATGGATTCCACGATCAAGTCGCGGGAAGTAGGAAGTGAGATGTTTAAAATTCGTACACCCTCTTGGATAGTTGTGTCTATGTTTCTTTGCGTTAAATAGGGTGATTAAGCACAAAAGTCAAGGTATTCATCAGGGACACCTCATGAAATTGTTTTAAGTTTTTTTAAGAATAGAGATTTTTCAAGTAAAAGAGATTACCTTTACCTTTGTGGCTAATCTGTAGACAACCTCAACTCGGGATTAGAATTGAAGGTAAATCAAGGAAATGCGTCATGGAGAACCCCCGGAGTAGGTGTGGCCATCCAGCCTATATTGATTTTCAACGGGATGGTCATGCCCATAAATGTGCTCTCCATGACGAATTGCCCGTGTTTGTATTTTATTCTAATCTTAAAATTGAGGTTAAGGAGCCATTGCTACAAAATTCAAAACACCGGGATTGTAGTTTCTTTCAAATTGCCTAACGAGATCGTGTTTTTCAAGTCTTCTAAAAGTGTTTATAAAGCTTTCTTTAAGGACTGGGTTGTATGTTTGTAAGCGAATATACGAAAGAGGATAGTTCAGTTCTCCAGAGAAATAGAATATTTCTTGGCGGCTTAAAGTGCCCAAAAAGTGATCACCAATTTTTTTTAATTGGGGCGCATTCATTGCAAATGTTTTGAGTTTAGAGTTGTGGTTGTATAAAAATTTCCAACCAATTTCTTCGAGACTTGGAGCGTCAATCTGGAAGTGTTCAATGGGTGTAACGGCAAGCGCAAGATCTCCAATCTTTTTAAGTTTTGGGGCATTTATAAAAAAATCTTTTAATTCTTCACATTTTAGCAGAAACATGCTGCCAATTTCAGTGAGTTCTGGTGCGTTGATTAAAAATTCTTTAAGATCAAACTGGGATTCCATAAACAGTACTTGATTCGTAAATGCTTCACTTAAGATTTTCTTAAGAGCAGGCATGTGAAAATGAATTTTCGTAAGATTTCTTCTATTGTTAGGGATTCCATGATGGATGATTTCAATGTCTGCGCTGGTATTGAAAATTATCAGATTTCTGGCAGAGGGTGGGACAGTTATCCATCCCATATTAAGACCGTCACTATCGTTCGCGTCATCTTCCTTTGCTACATCCAGAAGTAGGATTGTATTAGGATGATTTTTTAGAAAATGTTCTGTTCTAATCACATTGGAACTTGTTACTGCAATACAGAAATGATCGTCCACTCTTGCAGCAGAAGCTAAGTCTTCTACAGTAATATATGTACAATTATCTTCTGGATAATAATTTTTGTGTTGTTCTATAGCTATTGATAGATTCTGTCCTTCTGCATTCAAATAAATGAATGCAGCAAAAACAATATAAATAAAATGATATTTTTTCATTATAATCACCTCGTTTTTATTTTTCCTATTCTTTTATTATAAAAAATTTTAATTAAAAAATCATTAATTTTTTACAATTAGAAAATGTGATGATCTAAGATCATCAGTATTATCTGGACCCTGGATCCGCATTCGAGCCCTTAAGGCTTTCAAGCCTCATGAAAACAACTGGCATGTTGGTAGATTTTGCATTAATAATATTTTTTTTGTTCTGTAAACTTAATGAATTGCTTCGTTCGTATTACTTGTGTATTTTATCTGGCACAATTTGAAAATAACCTTATAAGGTTCAAGATTTTGCACGAAATAATTTTTTTTGATTTAATACAGCAAATAAGGAGAGATATTTTTTACAGCTCTCTCCACAAACTCATCCTTTTCACCTACAGGTGCGAAGTAATGAAGCGCTTTCGTTGCAGTATCTAAGTCAGATAGTTTGGTAATAATCCAGGCCGTAAGATACGAAGAAGCCAAACACCCACCAGCAGTAGCAACATTACCTTTAGCGAAAAACGGTTGATTAAGAACCTTAATACCCGCTTCTTGCACCCAAGGTTTTGTAACTGAATCAGTGCAAGCAGGAACTTCATCTAAGATTCCAAGCTTAGCGAGCATAAGCGTACCAGAACACTGGGCTCCAATTATTTGGTGACTGGGGTTGAGGTTAATACGACTCATAATAGATTCATCATTGATGATATCTCTGGTCATAAGGCCACTACCTACAATCACAGCATCTGCCTTATTAACTTCTTCAAGCATCTCTTGTGCTCGTATGGTTAAACCACCCATTGATGTAACCTCAAGACTAGGACAACAAACCTTAATATCCCAATCATCCTTACGCAACCACTTAAGAATGCGAAAAGCCAAAAGACAATCAATCTCGTTGAAACCTTCAAAAGTTAATATAGATATCTTCAATCATTACTCCATGAGCCTAAGCATCAACTTAACCCGCAACAGATTTCAATTTTTCCTCAATGGTTTTTAAAGCTAAATCAGCTTTGTCACCATTTGGGCCACCAGCTTGCGCCATGTCAGGACGGCCACCACCACCCGTACCACCTAATATTTCGGCGGCTATTTTAACATAATCAACGGCATTGAACCTATCACACAAATCCTTAGTAACGCCCACGACAATGGAAGCTTGACCATCTTGAATACTCGCTAAAACAATAAAGCCAGAGCCTAATTTTTGTTTAAATTGATCAACCATTGGTTTTAAATCTTTAGCAGGCACATTCGTTAAAATTTGACCCACATAAGAAATATTGCCAATTTTTCTATTTTCATTACTCTGTGATGTATTTCCCATCAAGGATGCTTGACGCGCTACAACAAGTTCGCGCTCTAATCTTTTACGATCATCTTGAAGTTTTTGAACACGTTCGACCATGTTTTTTGGTGTTGCTTTTAACATATCGGCTAAACTTGTAATCACATCATCTTGTTCACGTAAATAAGATAACAGCCCCTGCCCAGTGATTGCTTCAATACGTCTAATGCCAGCAGCAACCGCCGATTCTGAAACAATTTTGAACAAACCAATATCACCTGTTCTTGTGACATGCGTTCCGCCACAAAGCTCCAGTGAAAAATCTTTATGCATATCATTTGCGTTTGGTCCACCCATGGCAACAACGCGCACTTCATCACCATATTTCTCGCCAAACAAAGCGAGTGCTCCTTTTTTAATTGCTTGTTCGGGCGTTAAAAGATGTGTAATAACTTCTGCATTTAAGGCAATGCGCGCATTCACTATATCTTCGATTTTAAGAATTTCTTGTGGTGATATAGGTTTTTGATGGCTAAAATCAAAACGTAATTTGTCAGGACCTACAAGGGATCCTTTTTGAGATACATGATTCCCTAAAACGTTACGCAACGCTTCATGTAACAAATGTGTTGCTGAATGATTGGCGCGTGTTGACGATCTCGCACTATTATCAACAAGCATATGAACGACATCATCATTTTTAAATTGTCCTTGTTGAACATAGCCTTCATGCACAACAAGATCGCGTGCTTTTTTTTGCGTATTTTCAACAACGAATATTGCAGAATCAAGTTTTATCAGACCGATATCACCTATTTGTCCACCCGATTCACCATAAAAAGGTGTTTGATTGGTGATAATCTTACCTTTTTGACCTTCTTGAAGTGTTGAAACAACTTTATCATCTTGTAAAAGCGCTACAATTTTACCTTCAGCAGATTCCGTCTGATACCCTAAAAATTCAGTTGCACCTAAATTTTCGCGTAATTCAAACCAAATTTTTTCGGTTTGTGCTTCCCCTGACCCAGACCACGCAGCACGTGCCTCTGCTTTTTGACGAGCCATCGCCGTATCAAAAGCCGATTGATCCACAATGCGGTTTTGCTGCTTTAAAATATCTTGCGTTAAATCCAGTGGAAAACCAAAAGTGTCATATAATTTAAAAGCAACATCCCCTGGAAAATCTTGCGTCTTATCCAATTTTTCAACTTCATCGGAAAGCAATTTTAATCCACGATCAAGCGTTTGTTTAAAGCGCTCTTCTTCAAGACGTAATGTTTCCGATAATAATGCCTCTGTATGTCTCAATTCTGGATAAGCAACACCCATAAGATCAACGAGCGTTGGTACTAATTGGTACAATAAAGGATCTTTGCATCCTAAAATATGCGCATGACGCATCGCACGACGCATGATACGGCGCAAGACATAACCACGGCCTTCATTAGATGGCAACACACCATCAGCCATTAAAAAGCATGAAGAACGTAAATGATCTGCAATCACACGATGTGAGAAAATCTTATCGCCTTCAGCTTTTGCCTTTGACTTTTCAACTGAGGCTTCAATAATTGTTTTAAACGTATCGATTTCATAATTATTATGAACATGTTGCATAACAGCTGTAATACGTTCCAAGCCCATACCTGTATCAATGGAAGGTTTTGGCAATGGGATACGCGCGCCGCCTGGTAATTGTTCAAATTGCATAAAAACAAGATTCCAGATTTCGATAAAACGATCACCATCTTCATCAGGTGAACCTGGAGGACCACCAGGAATATGATCGCCATGATCATAGAAAATTTCAGAACAAGGACCACAAGGCCCTGTGTCACCCATGGACCAAAAATTATCAGATGTTGCGATACGAATGATGCGGTCTTCTTTAAGGCCGGCAATTTTTTGCCATAAACCAAAAGCTTCATCATCTTCTGCATAAACAGTCACCAAAAGACGATCTTTAGCCAAACCGTATTCTTTAGTAATAACATTCCATGCATGATGAATTGCTTCTTCTTTAAAATAATCACCAAAGGAAAAATTACCCAACATCTCAAAAAAAGTATGATGACGCGCCGTATAACCAACACGTTCTAGATCATTATGTTTACCACCTGCGCGAACACATTTTTGAGCGGTTGAGGCGCGTGCATAAGGTGGTTTTTCAGTGCCTGTAAAATAATTTTTAAATTGAACCATGCCAGAATTCGCAAAAAGCAAACTTGGATCATTCCGCGGCACGAGTCCACTGGACGCAACGATCTCATGATCGTTTTTTTTAAAATAATCTAAAAATAATGACCGAATTTCATTTGATGTTGACATAATCCAAACCTTCTAATTTTCAAAATTATTTAGCTATACACAAATGATTTGGAAATGCCGATTTTTGAGTCTGAGATTTGAGGTGATTTTTGATATCAAAAATTACAACAGGTAATTGTTTTACCTTAGAAATTTTTGGTTCAAAAAGCGGCCAAAAATCATAGACTAAAAACGGTCGTTTCAGATTATTTGGGTATACCATCCCAATCCAAAAAACAACATAATATTGTTTCTTGCAAGCCTATAAAAGCACACTTAACTTTTTAGAATATATGATGTCCACCCAAATTAAACAAGCTAATGCTAAACCCAAAACACCAAAATAAATTAAGATCCATATCAAACTTTTTTCAAAACGCATGGCTAAAGACAAGTGATAAGAGATTTAGTACAAAGGACACAACGTGTCTTTAATAACAAACGACCCTAATATTATAGAGACTAAACCAAAGTTTTATAGTGTTTTCGCTTTTGGTTAAAAGTAAGGGATAAGAAGCAAAGTGTAGTCTCTTCCAATCTACGGAACAAAAAATGAAATTAAACCCATTTTTAAGTATCCCGTTCTTACACTCCGCAACTTATTTCTAAGAAGTGAAAACAATTTTTTACCAAAAGCTCTCCAAAAGAAGTGTTTTTTTCACCTCTCCCCTTGTGGGAGAGGTCGCGACCAAAAGGAGCGGGTGAGGGGTATTTTACAAAAAAAAGAGATTATTATTTGTTTGGCAATGCTTAGATTATGGCATGATGGTGTTGCTC
>JAUXUR010000004.1 GCA_030680745.1 Alphaproteobacteria bacterium | reverse complement strand
TTCCAAATGAATAAAAGCTCTTTTTATTTTATGCGCCATGGGCAAACTGATTGGAATGCACAGCAGATTCTTATGGGACAAAAGGATATTCCACTAAACGATCTAGGCAAAGAACAAGCAAAAAAAACGATTCAAAAAGTTCAAAAACTCAACATTCAAACAATTTATACAAGCCCATTAAAACGCGCATTTGAAACAGCTCAAATTATTGCAAACGCTTTAAACATTAACCTCATTATTATTGAAGATCTTAAAGAAGCGCATTTTGGTCTTCATGAAGGCAAAAAAATAAAAGAAAATTTTATTGAGTCTTGGATTGATGGCAACATTAACAATATTTCTTGCGAATCTTTTCAAGATGTTCACAAACGCATTCAACCTATTGTTGATACAATGCAAAAAAATCCACACAACAATCTTATCATTGCTCATGGCATAATATTTTTGGCAATAACTAAACTACTTGGCAATGATATCGTATTGCTCAAAAACACAGAAATAATTCAACTCGGATAATTTCTTATGATCTTGCTGTTATTTCAGGTCAACACATCAACATGATTGCCTTTATTTGGATCAAGCGATTTCATTTCCTCGGCAAGACCTCCACGAATATCGTCTTTTCCTTCAACTTTTTTTTCTAATTTTTCGTTCTGTTGAAGATTTTTTACTTCACTGGAACGATCAAGACCTAACTGAGAGGCACCACTATCAGGAGTAATTTGCATTTTTCCACCTATTATCCTATTACACTTTAAGTGTACCAAACTTTTTAGGTTCTGGCAAAAGTACTGTTTTATATTTATTTATAACAACAACAATACATACCAAAAATAATCTAACATATTATAAAATATGTTCATTTTTGTATTATAGATTTTAGGTAAGACTCATACACCAATTTCATTTGAAGGAGGTTATACCCAAATTGTTTTGAAATGTGGGTAGGAAGATGAGCGGTGATGCACGCACAGTGTACCCTTTTTGTACATGAGCATGATGAATCCCGAAATCTGACGACCTCCACAGTTCGAAACAAGAGTGGTATATATAGTAAAAGATGTTAATGGATATGATCCAAAGATAAATACAAGACGAAAATTTGATTTTCAAAAAGCCAAAAACTTGATGACTGAAGCAGGCTATCCAAATGGTTTTAACCTTGCAATGGTGAAGATTTTCACCATCGTAAAGGCATTTCAAGCAACGTCAATGACAGGACAAAAAGGATGGCGTAAATGAAAAAAGAGTGTGGGCAAATGTCTACACTCTTTTCCATAGGATTTGAACTTAAAACCAAAAAATTGCTTAGTTCTCGTTTCTCTCTTTACGACTTGGGTACACAGCTTTATGAATGCATGATTTATAGGCAGCTTTGAGTTCTCGAAGTTCTATTCTCTTTTCCCTTAGCAAAGCTTTCTGCTCATCTGTCTTTAAACGACCAAGCGCTTCCAACTCCGCTATCTCTTCTTCAACTAAATTTATTCTATCTAGATATTTGTCATCACATTTTTGCACCCGCTCACCAGTTGTACAACCAGCATGAACAGAATTAGCTTGAGAGAGAACAAGCCCAGAAACAGCTAGACCAATAATCATAAAAGCAGTTTTTCTCATTTTATAACCTTTCGTATAATTCACATTTCACTATTGAATGTGTCGAAAAATAAAATATCAAATTATTTTTATTAAAAATACCCGTAAAAAATACTGGGTTTTTTATTTTTGGAAAATTTTTTTCTATATTCTTAGTGAATTAAGATGTTGAAAAATAAGTAAAAAAATCTATTTTTATTAATATAAAGAATTTTTTAACAGAAGAATAAATTTAGTAAACATTGTTGATGTTTTCGACAAGAAAGAAGGGAAATAAAAAAGGTAAGGCCGGGGATTGAACGCAAAGAAAAAATTTATTCTCTCCCTCTTGATTTTCCCTTAGCACTGGCCAAACATTTTCTTAATTTTGCGCGCTACACAATTCGAATCATGCAGAAACTGATAGGTCCTAAGTTTATACCACTTCCTGCCCATATTACAAATGCGACACAATGGATTGAAAGCAAACAGAACAATTCAAAACAAACCAAAGAATCTCATATTAACAATATAATTGAAAAAAATTGTCCCATTCAAGCACATGAAACTGAAATGGAACGTATAAAAGCGGAGATCGCTCGCCTTGAAAATATATGCAAAAGAGGCGACATCTTTGATTTAGAATGCCGCTATATTCTTAAGAAAGATAAAATTCCAGAACCTTGGCAAGAATACATTGAAAAATACTTAATCATGGCTTTGGAAAATAATTTTGAAAATAAAGGTTTTAGAAATCTTAAATATATTTCATCTTATCCTACGCATACAAAAACGCTTTATGAAAAAGATTTATTTGTTTCAAAGCCAAGTTTTGCAGAAAAATTTCTACTAGGAAAAAAACATCTTGAAGCTATTTTTAACGACGATCTCCAGATGCCTAAAAAAGTTCAAAAAAATTGGATCAATATATTCAAAAAAATTGCAAAAGCTGCAGAAGATAAAAAACGTTATTTCGCTTATTGTCAAACAGAAGATACAGATAGTTTCGAAATTGCAGCCAGTCATATTGCTAAATTAATGGACGTTCGATTTAAAGTCATTGATGCTGGAAAAGAGGAAATAAACTTCGAACTTTTGTTTGGATCAGAAGTTGGATCAAAAGAAGGAAGCCATTTAGGCATTCTAACACATCTTTTCTTTAATGCCGGAGATAATGAAACCTATTTAAACCCAATCCTCATCATCCAAAATTTTGACCAATGTGCCAATGATAAAAACATGCCCTGGAAACAATTATTTGATAATGAAATAAAAACTTATAAGGACGCTTATTTGGACCTAGAAATAGATGTGTCACAATTAAGTATTATCATCTCAGGAACAACGCCTCATAAAGATCTAAACCCTACCCTTAGAGACCGATTTGAAAAAATAAGTTTTTAAAGAAGATACCAGATTAGAATGATTAATTTTTACTTGTTCTATAAATCGTTTTGGTAAAGTAAAATAACTTGAAAACACTTCAAGTTCAAGGTCGTCGTCCCCCTTCCAACGACCCGCGGCAAGTCCCTTAGGATCCATAAAATCTATGGAAAAGTCTAGTAAATCCATTTATTTACCCCCTGCACAATGGATCCCGCAGGACTTGCCGCGAGAAGTAGGGGGTGTAGTGTTTTCGATTTATTACACTATACATGCAAAATCAACATGAAATTAAAAGACGTAAAGTCTCATACAACTTTCAAGTCAGCTTCTAGCCGATCTACGAAAATACGGCCTTTAAGCTGTATAAAAGTCCATTTATAGTAACAGCAACATACCAAATATAATCTAAAATATATTCATATTTTTATTAAAAAATAGTCAATATAACTGACTGAAAAACATAAAAAAACGCTTTTAATTAGTACAGGTTTTAGGTAAGGTTCCGTACACTAATTTCATTTGAAGGAGATTGTAAATGAAATCGTTAGCGTATCCCCAAAAAAACCTATGGGAAAAAATACAAGAAAAATCGCCAATAAATTTCGTCAAAAAAAGCTTTTACGCGTTAACTTTAATAAGCGCAATCAGCATTCATTCGATGGCAAATGCTGAAAACAGCATGACCTATGCTTTAAAAGGGTCGCCTCATAGCCTTGACCCGTTCACAATGTACGATATTTCAACCCATAGTTTTAATGGCAATGTGTACGAGCCATTGGTTGATCGTAATGCTCATTTAGAACTTATTCCCTGTTTAGCAACAGAGTGGAAAAATATAGATCCAACAACTTGGCGTTTTAATTTACGTCAAAACGTTAAATTTCATGATGGTGAAATATTCACAGCTAAAGACGTTATTTTTTCTTTTGAACGCATTTCAGGCGCAGGTTCAGCTTTAGCGACTGCTGTTGCTTCTATCAAAGAAATTAAAATGATTGACGATCACACAATTGACGTCATTACAAAAACGCAACATCCTATTTTGCCCTCTGAATTATTCGCCATGTTTATTTTTTCAAAATCATGGGCTGAAAAAAATAATGCAACAAAAGTCCCTGACATTACCAAAAAAGAAGTGGGTTTTGCAGATAATCATACCAATGGTACAGGACCTTATAAACTTGAATCCTATCAACCAGAAGAAAAAATTGTTCTTACAAAAAACAATGATTGGTGGGGCACTGAGCGCGGCAATATTGATAAAGCGATATTCATACCGATTGCAAGTGATGCAACCCGCGTTGCAGCCCTAGTAAGTGGTAAAGTCGATTTAATTGCACCTGTTCCCTTGCAAGACATTGAACACCTCACAAAAGATCCTAAACTTGATGTGATTGAAGCGCCGTCATTGTTAACCACTTTTCTAGGAATGAATCAAGGTGATGACAAACTTAAATCATGCAATCTTGATAAAAATCCATTTAAAGATCAACGTGTTCGCGAAGCTTTTGAATATGCAATTGACATAGAAGCCATCAAGACAAAGATTATGCGCGGCTATGCTGAACCCAACGGATTGCTCATTGTAAAAGGTGTTAATGGATATGATCAAAACATTAATACAAGACGAAAATTTGATCTTCAAAAAGCCAAAAGCTTGATGGTTGAAGCTGGATATCCAAATGGTTTTAACCTTGCCATGGATTGCTCTAACGACCGCTACACAAACGATGCAATGATTTGCCAATCAATTGCGCAAATGCTTTCGAAAATTAACGTAAAAATTAATTTAACGGCTCAAACAAAATCAAAATTCTTTGGTAAAGTATTTGGGATGGATAGTGATTTTTATATGCTTGGTTGGCTTCCAACAACTTATGATGCGCATAATGCGTATTATAATTTAGTGGCAACACGTAGTGGAGAGCAAGGTCAATATAACGTCGGCGGTTATTCAAATCCAAAAGTAGATGCACTTATTGATCAAATTCAAAAAGAAATGGATCCAACAAAACGCAATCAAATGCTTATTGAAGTGATGAAAATTGCGCAAGAAGAAGTCGCCAATATCCCACTTCATCAAGAAAAATTTGTGTATGGTGTTAACAAACGCTTAAAAAATCCACAAATTAGGGCAGATGATATGATCAATATCAAAGACTTTAACATTCAATAAGTTCTAATCGATTGATAAAGGGGGAAATTCCCCCTTTGTTGATAATCTATTGATCGTCGTTTAAAGTGACAATAACGTTTTAAAATAATTCTTTTAATAAAGTTATATTTTGGGTTAAGATATCATACTTAAATTTCATTTGATGGAGATTATAAATGAAATCGTTATCCTATCCCCCCAAAAAAAATGCTGGAAAAAAATTCCTCACAAAAGCTTTTTATACTTTCACCTTATTGGGGATAATTAGTATTCACGCGATTGCAGACGCTGAAAATGTCATGACTTATGCTTTGAAAGCTTCACCTCATAGTCTTGATCCTTTTACAATGTATGACATACCAACGCATAGTTTTAACGGCAATGTTTACGAACCTTTGGTTGATCGTAATACTCAATTAGAACTCGTTCCCTCATTAGCAACTGAATGGAAAAATATAGATCCAACGACATGGCGCTTTATTTTACGTCAAAATGTTAAATTCCATGATGGTGCACCTTTCACAGCCAGTGATGTTGTTTTTTCTTTCCAACGTGCCGCAGGTCCTGGGTCGGATAGCGCAGGCTCAGTTGCCTCTATCAAAGAAATTAAAGTAATTGATGACTATACAATTGATGTCATTACTAAAACACAGAATCCTTTATTGCCCTCAGAATTATATGGCATGTTCATTTTTTCAAAAGCATGGTGCGAAAAAAACAATGCAACGAAAGTTTCAGATGCGACCAAAAAAGAAGAAAGCTATGCTGACCGTCATGCTAATGGTACTGGACCTTACAAAGTTGAATCCTATCAAGCTGAAGTCCAAATAGTTCTTGTTAAAAATAAAGATTGGTGGGGCAAGGATTGCGGCAATATTGATAAAGCAATATTCAAACCGATCGCATCCGAGGCAACGCGCGTTGCGGCACTTTTAAGTGGTGATGTTGATTTAATGGCGCCATTACCCATTCAGGATATCAAACGTATTGAATCCGATCCTAAACTTGCTGTAATTGAATCACCCTCTTTATTAACAACTTTTCTTGGTATGAATCAATCAGATGATAAGCTTAAATCAACTGGACTTGATAAAAATCCCTTTAAGGATAAACGTGTTCGTGAAGCTTTTGCACATGCAATTGATATAGAAGCTATTAAAACTAAAATCATGCGTGGCTATTCAGAACCAAACGGACTTTTTATAACAAAAGGTGTTAATGGTTATAATCAAGATATTAATACAAGATGGAAATTTGATCTTGAAAAAGCCAAAAACTTAATGACTGAAGCAGGCTATCCAAATGGTTTTAATCTTGCCATGGATTGTTCTAATGATCGTTACACAAAAGATGAAATGATTTGCCAATCTGTTGCACAAATGCTTGCTAAAATCGGTGTAAAAGTCAATTTAACAGCTCAAACTAAGTCAAAATTCTTTGCCAAAGTATTGGGGTATGATACTGACTTCTACATGCTTGGATGGCTCCCAACAACCTATGATGCACATGATGCTTATTACAATCTAGTGGCAACACGCAAAGGTGGAGATCAAGGTAAATTTAACGTTGGCGGATATTCAAATCCTAAACTTGACGAACTGATTAATCAGCTTCATAAAGAAATGGATTCAACAAAACGCAATGAACTTATTAGCGAAGCTATGAAAATTGCGCAAGAAGATGTTGCAAGTATTACGCTTCATCAAGAAAAGTTTGTATATGGTGTAAGTAAACGTTTGCTTAACCCACCTATTCGTGCAGACGATATGGTCTTTATTAAAGACTTTAACATTCAATAGAAATACATATCTTTATTGATGGATAAAGGGGAGATTTCTCCCCTTTTTTTATACACGTCTTTTTTTACCTGCGTTTTTAAGTGACGTCTATATAGCATTTTCCTAAATATATGTGTTTTTAATTGACAAGTTTTCTGTCTTTGTATATCCCGATGATATGACCAACGTCACGTTTACATTCTGGAGGAATAATGCGCCGTTATTTTTTATCTTTTGCATTTATTGCAAGCCTGTCTTTTTTATTCAATCCTGCGGATGCCGCAGTATCAAAAGCAAATGAATTAACTTTTTCTTTAAAAGGCGATATCCATAGCATGGACCCTTATGGTCTTTATGAAGTTATTACAACTGGTTATCTTTATAATGTTTATGATACTCTTGTAACACTCGATAAAGACTTAAAAATTGTGCCAGGTCTTGCTGAATCCTGGGTCAGTAAAAGCCCAACCTTAATGGAAATGAAACTTCGCCAAAATGTTAAATTTCATGAAGGTGAAGCATTCACGGCAGATGACGTTATTTTTTCCTATAAACGTTCTATTTCTGAAGGATCCGACGTTAAAGCAGTTATTGCAAGTGTAAAAGATATTCGCAAAATTGATGATTTTACGATTGAAGTTGAAACACATGCATCAAACCCAACTCTTTTAGCAGAACTTTACGGCGTTATGATCATGTCAAAATCTTGGTGTGAAAAACATGATGCGACTAAAGTTGCGCAACTTACTAAAAACGAAAAAGGCTATGCTGATTTGCATGCGAATGGAACAGGTCCTTTCAAACTTGAAAAAAGAGAACCTGAAATTCAAACCATTCTAGTACGCAACCACAATTGGTGGGGAAAATTTGAAGGCAATATTGAACGCGCTATTTTTAAACCGATTGCAAATGATGCAACGCGCGTTGCAGGTCTAGTAACAGGTGAACTTGATCTTATAACACCCGTTCCTTTGCAAGATAAAACACGTGTAGAGGCTGTTTCATCTCTTGAAATAGTAACAAAACCAAGTCTTAATACAATTTATATGGTTCTCAATGTAGGCGTAAATGAACTTCCTTCATCGGGTATTAAAGGTAAAAACCCATTACAAGATATCCGCGTCAGAGAAGCTATATATCGTGCAATCGACATTGAAGCGATCCAGAAAAAAATCATGCAAGGAACGTCAAAACCAACAGCGTTAATGATCGGACCTGGGATTCATGGATATGACGCAGATTTAGATAAAAGATTACCTTACGATCCTGAATTATCTAAAAAACTTTTAGCTGAAGCTGGATATCCAGAAGGCTTTAAAATGGCTTTTGATAATTCAAATGATCGTTACATTAAAGATGAAGCTATTGCACAAGCACTTGCTGCTATGCTTCGAAAAGTTGGTATAACGCTAACGTTAAACTCAACAACCAAGTCAAAATATTTTGCAAAAGTTTTAGGTGGTGATACAGAATCTTACCTTATGGGTTGGATGCCAGGTACTTATGATGCCCTTGATCCTTATTCAAATCTTTGTGAAACAAACGGTAAATATAATATAGGTAAATATTCTAACCCGAAACTTGATGAGATGATTCAAAAAGCACAAGTAGAGCTTGATGAGACAAAACGTCAAGAATATGTGCGTGAAATACTCCAAATCCAACAAAAAGATATGGCACAGATTCCACTTCATCAAGAATCATTGGTTTGGGGAAAACGTAAAAATATTAATGTTGTCCAACGTGCAGATGATTACTTAATGCTTCATCTGTTTTCTAAAAACTAGGTGAAGTAACTAGAGTAAATTCTATCCCCCCTCCTACGTCCCGCGGCAAGTCCCGCGGGATCCAGAAAGTAAATAAAGAAGATGTCATTGTCCAATTTATACAATGTTAACTTTAGGGAAGATCGTCTGGATCCTGCAATCAAGTCCTGAGAGATCCACACGAAATAATTCTTTAACATGTTGAAAATAATAGAAACATGTCCTTGCGAGCAGCGAAGCTGCGCGGCAATTGTAAGTCTCAAACATGCTAAGCTCTATAGTAAGTAATTACATTATTGTATATTACCCATAGAGAGTTGTACTAACCCCTGCATGATAGGGGTTAATACGCGGGCGTGAGCGACCGTGCGGCAATCGGTTTTAAGAACCGTCTGGATCTAGGTACTCTAGCCCTTCTCTCGAGACGTTTGAATAGTTGCATGGGATGCTTTTGCACGCCCGTTTACAATCGCAAATAAAAATCTCGAGGTTACAATGCAA
>JAUXUR010000003.1 GCA_030680745.1 Alphaproteobacteria bacterium | reverse complement strand
AATTTGGTAGATAAGTCGATTGTGACTTATTTCTAAATTTTTACTAAGTTTTCGTGTTGATTGTTGACTTAAAATTTGACGAAGTTTTGCAGCATCTTGATAAAGAGGACGATGCGCATCTTCTGATTGTATTGGTTCAATTGCAAATTTCTGGTTATATTTAATAATGAATTCAGATAAATAGGCATTGCCTTCTTCCATTGTATTTATTTTTGCAAGGCGCATTTCTTTTATTAATCGGTCTTGCAATGTTTGATTGGCACGTTCTACACGTCCTTTTGCCTGAGAAGATCGTGCACAAATAAGCTCAATATCAAGATTCCTCAGTGAGCTGTGAAATTGCGTATCACTTAATCGTCCATCAACACATTCTTGCCGTGTTGTTTTAAAAATACTATGACGATCACTGTATAAAGCAATAGGTCGACCATGCGTTTTTAAATAGGGTTCAAGGCATCTAAAATATCTCATACTTGTTTCGCTTTGTTCAAAACGCATAGAGACAATTTGACTGGTTGCATCGTCAATAAAAACATAAAGGCAGCATTTTAATGCACGACCCTCAAACCAATCATGATGAGAACCATCAATTTGAATAAGCTCTCCAAAGCGTGGACGGCGTGTACGACTTTGATGTATTCGTGCTACTTTACGTGATTTTTCTTTTTTTAAACCATCCTTTATCATCCATTGCCGTAATGTTTCTCGGTTTATTTTAACATTATTTAACTCGTTTAATTTTTCTGATGCAAAAGTTGGCGTAAAATCAGCATATTGACTTCTGACTAACGCCAACACATTGGCCTTGAATTCATTTTTAAATGAGCGATTGCTTCCCTTTTGACGCCCCTTAACCCCTTCATTTCCTTCAGTTTTAATGCGTTTAACTAAACGTCTTATTTGACGTGCGCTTAATTTTAAAGTTTCAGCAGCTTCAACTTGACTTATATCACCATCAATGACTTTCTTTATTACATATAAACGTTCCAATTCGCTCTCTTTTAATCTGATATTCTTCATCTTTGTCTTCACTTTTATGGTTGCTTGCTCAGCCCATCATATCAGTGATTTTTTTTCTAAAAACCGGACATCTCTAAATTGTAAAAGAGGACATTATCAAATTGCACTAACATCAATGTATAAAAATTTGACAAAAAACTAAGTTTAGTGTAAAAAGGCATATCTCTTATCGTATGCGTGCGGCTGCACAAAATAGAGTAGGACTAAAATGACTAAAAGAATTCAAGCAAAACATAAAATTGACCGTAGGTTAGGCATAAATCTTTGGGGCCGTCCAAAAAGCCCTATTAATATGCGTGCTTATCGTCCAGGTCAACACGGCCAACGTCGTACTAAGCCTTCTGATTATGGTGTTCAGCTTCATGCTAAACAAAAATTAAAAGGATATTACGCCAATATTACTGAACGTCAGTTCCGCAAAATTTATGCTGAAGCTGTTCGTTGTCGCGGTGATACGGGTGAAAACTTAGTTGGTCTTTTAGAACGTCGCTTAGATGCGGTGATTTATCGTATGAAAATTGTACCAACAATGCATGCGTCACGCCAATTCGTCAGCCACGGTCATATTTTAGTTAATGGAAGACGCGTTAATATTCCTTCATATCTCGTTAAAGAGGGTGATGAAATTTCAGTGCGCGAAAAAGCACGTGATCTTGAATTAGTGCAATTAGCACTTAAATCTAGCGAACGTGATATTCCTGACTACATTACGATTGATGAAAAAGCTGTTAAAGGCACTTTCGTCCGCGTTCCCAAATTATTGGATGTTCCTTATCCAGTTCAAATGGAACCACAGCTCGTTATCGAGTTTTACTCACGTTAATCTTTTTTAACGTTATAAGAATCCCTTCTTTTGGTAACGAAAGAGGGGATTTTTTATATTTATGATCATGTTATCAAATTGTGTTAAAATAAAAAAATGTTTAAAAATATAATAGTTGGAATAATGATAATGTTTTTAACAAGTTGTAAAGAAAAAATTGTTAAAACAGAAATTTTAGAAATTTCTGATATTAATAAAGTTCAAGAAATATTCAAAACTGCAACTGCTGATTCTATTGTTTTATGTGATATTGACGATACAATTATTACACCTAAATCAAAAATGTTTCGATATAACAGTGAATTTAAAAATTTAATTGATGTTATTAAAAAAAACAGAGAAAATATACCGAATTTTAACACTATCATAGGCAATTGGCGTTTGAATCGTAAAGCAATGTTAGTTTCGTCTCTTTGGCCTTCCATAATAGCAGATCTAAAAACAAAAAATATCCACACTTATGCCCTGACACAATTGGACACAGGAAAAGTTGGTCCTATTGAAAGTATGGAGGAATGGCGTTATCAAGAGCTTAAAAATTTAGGTATTGAGTTTACACACAAATTTAATGAAAAAGAAAACTACATTGTTATATCCTCTGATCAAGGCACATCACATGCTGTTTTTCACAAAGGATTTTTTCTAACGGGTGTACATACAAAAGCTCAATTGGTAAAAGAAATTATTTTCGTTCAAAAACCTGATCATATTTATTTCATAGATGATCGAAAAGATCATGTAATTGCTGTTGAAGAAGTTGCAAAAGAATTTTCTATCCCTTACACAGGCATTGTTTATAAAGGCGTTGAATTGTTGGATGAGAAACCTCATGAATTGGTTGTAAATGAACAAAAAAAACAACTTCTTGAAAATGCTCAATGGCTAGAAGATCAAGAAATTGAGCAAAAATTAGGCATAAAAACTGTTTCTTAGAAAAAAAACTGTATTAAGAACTGATTGAAAAAATACAGATAACTCATTCAATAATATAGCGAATATATCCGATTAATTGATGATCCTGTTCTGGTTTTTTAATTTCTAAATAAGCAAAACGACGTTCTTTATTGTAATAAATTGCTTTGATGATTTCATAATATACTCGACCATTGTCGGCGATTCTTTTTTCTATACCTAATTTTTCGTGAGCGTTTTTACCTAAAAATCCTAGATCAAAAAGAATGCCTCGTTTTTCCTTAAAGTTAATCTTGTTTTCTTGATCGGTATAGGCAATACCAATTCCTTCTTTTTGATACAACGTAATTTCTTTGCATCCTGTGAAATTATGACATAATCCTCTTAAAAGATCTGCGAATGCGCCTTCATATAATTCAGCTATAAAAGGTTTATCTGTAATATGTATATTTAGAATATCTAATTCTTGCTGAATAAATTTATTTACTTCTTCTTCCGTGTAAGATTTTTCTTGCAACAATTTATCTACAATAAAATTGTAGACATCTGTGTGTAAATTATCGCCGATAGGGGAACGAGAAAATTTCTTATTGGAATCATCCTCAAGCGTTTTATTAAGCCATGATACAATCTTCGATCGATATTCATTAAACCATTCATTTACCGGGATGTCGCCAAGATTAGTATCAATGGCATCAAAATGAGGTCCCGATTTAAAAAACCAATTTAAAAATGTTTTTATAAAAGATTGATTTGCTATATTGGGTATATATTTTGCTAAATAAGCATTATCTGAAAAGGCACTATGCTCAACATTTGGTGTCCAAGTATCAGCATTATCTATTTTTGTAAGTTGATCACCAAGATTTTCTTGATATTGCATCATACCACGTATAAAAAACACAGGCTTTCTTTCACTATTAGCGGGGATACCAACAGAATCATAGATTTTGCGTTCAGATATTTTTGAATCAATATCGACAATTATTTTAATACGCGGATCTTTAAACCCCAGATGGTGAGCTACATTGCCACCAAAACTATGGCCCATAAGAATGGTTTTATGAACGTCTAATGCCGAATCAAAATGATCTTTATTAAGCGCGTCTATATGATCTAAAATATACTTTATATCATTGATGATCATATCCATGGCTAGATCATAATATTGATAACGATAATCGCGATCTTTTCTGCCTAAAGTCAATTTCCAGGCATCTTTAAAACTAGGCGTTATTTTAGTATTATCTGGAAAACGTACAAAATTAGATACATAAGGCTGATCAAGACTTAGAACGATATATCCTTGCGATGCGAGCTCTTCACATAATATCGTATATTTTTGACGCTCTTGACCCAGACCAGGCACAAAAATAACAATTGGATAAGATGATTCTTTTAATATTAAAGCATTCGGTTTTGCATGTGCTAAAACTTCAATATCTAAAACTTTTCCATTTTTAAGTGTTTCTGGCATGTAAGGATAAGTACCTTCATGTTTTTCAGCGGGATAAAATGCTTGAACCATCCATCTTCGAGATTCCTCCCCTCGGAACATTTTGCGTTTTTCATCTTTCATTTCAAATGCTTTTGTGCCTATTGCATGGATTCCCATTGGCTTAGGTAAAGTGAGTGTTTCAGCATAAAGAATATTGCTAGATAAAGTCATAAATAAAATAAAAGATAAAATTTTCTGCATTTTAAAAACTTCCATTTAACAATTATTACCCGCAGCAAAGCCAGAAGACCATGCCCATTGAAAATTATACCCACCGAGCCATCCTGTTACATCAACAACCTCTCCAATAAAAAACAAAGAAGGTATTTTGGTATAAGCCATGGTTTTTGAAGAAAGTTCATTGGTATCAATGCCACCTGCGGTAACTTCGGCCTTTTGGTAAGACTCATTCCCGCTAATCGTTACTTTAAAATTGTGTAAATAATCTGCAATTGTAAACAATTTTTCTTTTTTAAGATCAGTGATACTTTGATTAAAATCCGGATTAACACATAAATGATCCATAAATCTTTTTGTGAAGAATGGCTTTAAATAATTGGAAACTAATTGTTTATTATTTTTATCGATCACAAATTGTTTTTTAAGATCTTCTTCAGGCAACAAATTAAGTATGATTTGTTCTCCATTAAATTTTTCTAGAAAAGAGGAGATTTGTAAAATTGCAGGGCCACTTAGCCCTTTATGTGTAAACAAAATATTTTCTAAAAATGAGGCCTTGCCATAACTGACTTTGGCATAATGTGACACACCGCTTAAATTTGTGTATAAACTTCTTTCAGATTCGGTGACAATAAGGGGCACTAAAGCAGGCCGTGTTGGTCGTATTTTAAGTCCAAATTTTTTAGCTAAACGATAGCCAAAATCACTCGCGCCGATTTGCGGGATCGATAAACCACCACTTGCAATAATAAGCGCATCGGCCGTAAAATGCCCAAGATTCGATTGAATGCTGTAAGAATCGCTTTTAGTAACATCGCTTACTGCACAATTGAGTTTAATATCAACATGATAGGCGTCACATAAATCGAGCAACATTTGAATGATTTGTTTAGCGGAGCCATCACAAAACAATTGTCCCAACGTCTTTTCATGATAAGCAATTTTATATGATTCGATGAGTTTTATAAAATCATGCTGCGAATAACCCGCTAATGCTGATTTAACAAAATGAGGATTTGGACAAATATAATTTTTAGGGGACGCATACAAATTCGTAAAATTGCAGCGACCACCGCCTGAAATACGAATTTTTTCGCCAATTTTATTCGTGTGTTCAAGGAGAAGTGTTTTTTTACCGCGTTTCCCCGCTTGAATGGCAGCCATAAGACCTGCAGCACCGCCTCCAATGATAATGACGTCGTATTTATTATTGATCATAAAAACCTTTTAAAAATGCTCATTTATTACAATTTAGTATAATGTCTTTTCTTGAACGTAAAATAAAGGTAAATCTTATTGTAATTAGGATATAAAGAAAGCCCATAAAATGACTGAAAAAATAGATGTCGAACAACTCTCTCAAAAATATATAGAATTATGGCAAAATCAATTGGAAAAAGCGCTTTCTGATCCATTGCTTCAAAAGTCTGGCTATGAGATGATGGCTCAATTTCAAGAAATGATGAAAAAGAATGTATCCTCAACCGTATCCAACTTTTCCCAATCAGATCAATCCGAAACGGGCACAGGCGCCACAGCCTCTCCCATTGATGCTGTCACTGTTGCAAAGCTTGTGGGGAGCCTCGTGGAGCGGATTACAGCTTGCGAAAAACGACTTGAGCAATTTGAATCTTTCTTTAGATCCTTCCAATCAAAAGCATCATGAAGATCTATGGGAAAAAATAGAACAAAAAAACTACATTCAAATTGAAAATTTTTGGAAAGGCGTTCATTTTTACAGAAATCACGCCTTTGTACCATTCCAACAAGAAAAAAAAATAATAAAGACTTTATATGGCGCAACTCTTTCAGTTTATGGCGCTGAAGGTGGAAAACCCATTTTCATTATCCCCTCATTTATTAATAATGCCTCTATTCTTGATTTATATGAAGATGTTAGCCTTATTCATTATTTAACAAAAAATGGTTTTCAGGTTTTTTGTCTTGATTGGGGAGAGCCAGATAAAACACATATAGATTTTGAGCTTGTCGATTATTTTGAAAAAATACTCATCTTTTTCTTGAATGAAATCAATCTTATAAGCAATCAAAAACCAATCGTGATGGGTTATTGTATGGGGGGAATTTTCGCTCTTTTAGCAGGGCAATTTGCACAAGCTCATATTGATAAAATTATATTATTAGCACCTCCTTTTGATTTTCATGTGCCAAATTTAGAATATGATTCAAAATTGCTTGAGGTTTGGCTAGAACAAAGCCTTAAAGCTGATAATCATATTCCAAAAGAATGTATTCCATATGTGTTTTTCATTAAAAATCCATTTCGTATTATCCAAAAATATGCTTCTTTCGGTCCATCTTATTCAGATGACAGACAAAAGCTTTTTGTGAGCATTGAAGATTGGTTAAATGATCCTATTGCCTTAGCACGGAAAGTAGGTATTGAAGTTATTGACCAATGGTTTTTACGAAACGTACTTAAAAATCAAAAATGGATTTTTGGAGGCATAAAAGTTGATTTAAGCCTTATTAAAACAAAAGTTTTGCTTGTGTCGCCTCTTAAAGACAGTGTTATCCCTCAAAATTCGAATTTAGGATTAACATCAATCCTACCCAATGTAATTCTTTCAGCACCAAATTTAGGGCATGTCGGTATTGTGGCAAGTTCTAAAGCTAAAGATAGTTTTTGGCCTTATTTAATTTCGTTTATGCAATAAGGTCTTGATTTTGCAGCGCAGCAACGCGTAGTAATGAATAAATAAGAAATTCTTGGGAGACGAAAATGATTAAAACAGCACTTGTCACTGGTGGTACGCGCGGCATTGGCGCTGCAATTTCAAAACATCTCCTTAAAGAAGGCTACAAAGTAGCGGCTACTTTTCAACGCAACCAATCACAAGCGCAAAAATTTGAACGTGAAACAGGCATCAAAGTTTATTGTTGGGATGTGAAAGATCTTAAGGCCTGCGAAGAAGGCGTTCGTCAAATTGAAAAAGATTTAGGTTCCATAGATATTCTTGTCAATAATGCCGGCATTACAAGTGATGTTAGTTTCCATAAAATGTCTTCTTTTCAATGGAATGATGTTATTGATACCAATTTATCGTCTTGTTTCAATATGTGCCAAGCTGTTATTGATGGTATGCGGACACGTCAATATGGTCGTATTATTAATATTAGTTCTATCAATGGGCAGCAAGGTCAATTTGGGCAAACAAATTATGCTGCTGCAAAAGCCGGTATTATAGGCTTTACAAAATCACTTGCAATTGAAACAGCTCAAAAAGGCATTACAGTTAATGCTGTTGCCCCTGGTTATATTAAAACGGAAATGGTTCAAGCTGTAAAACCTGATGTACTTGACAAAATTATTGCACGCATTCCTGTTGGGCGCCTTGGCGAACCTGAAGATGTCGCAAATGCTGTTGGTT
Source organism: Alphaproteobacteria bacterium (assembly GCA_030680745.1). Classification (NCBI taxonomy): domain Bacteria; kingdom Pseudomonadati; phylum Pseudomonadota; class Alphaproteobacteria; species Alphaproteobacteria bacterium. Next base: position 415 of record JAUXUR010000003.1, on the reverse strand, counting down.
TTTTAGCAAGCGAAAAAACAGGCTTTATGACAGGTGCGACGTTAACCCTTAATGGTGGTCAATATTTGACCTGATATGCATAAATCAGCTGTATAGTCGGTTAAATTTATGCCGCACATGTATAAAAAGTACATGTGCATTTTGTTATCTGAACTCGTTCGCAAGTCACTAATAAGAGAGCCGTTTACATTTTTAACTCAATGATAGGTAAGCCCGTAGTTTGACTAGGGAGACTATAAAGGCTTGGCCTTCAGATTCAGTAATAGTGTAAGATCCATTTCGGCTTGACGGTCAGAAAGGATCTTACACATGAGTAATATATCATCATACGAAAGCCTTAGTCATTCTAAATGGGACTGTAAGTATCATTTAGTTTTTGTACCAAAATGCCGCAGGAGAATTTTGTATGGAAAAG
>JAUXUR010000002.1 GCA_030680745.1 Alphaproteobacteria bacterium | reverse complement strand
TAAGAGAGAAAGTGCTCTCTTACATTGAAGAAGGAGGAAAAAAATCTGCAGCAAGTAAATTGTTTAAGATTTCTCGTTCAGCAATAGATGAATGGTTGTTAAGAAAAAAAGTGAGAGGACATTTAAATCCTGATGAATATTATAGACCAGGAAAAATAGATAGCAAAAAGCTTATCAATTACGTAAAAATGCATTCAGACGTACTTCAAAAAGAATGTGCAAAAAAATTTAATGTTACGCAGACAGGAATTAGCAAAGCGTTTAAACGATTAAAAATAACGCGAAAAAAAAGACAAGTCTATACAAAGAACGAGATGAAGTAGCACGACAAAAATTTTTAGAAGAAATAAAAGATATTCCTGTCGAAGATCGTATCTATATAGATGAAAGTGGCGTTGATGAATTTCTTCAACAAGAACACGGCTGGTCAAAAATAGGTGTTCCCATTATTGGTGAAGTTTCTGGCAAAAGATATGCAAGAGAAAGTTTTGTTGCAGCAAAAGTTAAAGATAGAGTTATAGCACCCTTTTGTTATAAGGGAACCTGTAATACAAAGCTTTTTAATTTATGGATTGAAAAGATATTAATACCTTTATTGACTCCTGGAAAAATTATTATTATGGACAATGCAACATTTCATAAATCCCCAAAAACAAAGGAGCTTATTGAAAATGTAGGCTGTACCCTTAAATTTTTACCACCCTATTCTCCAGATCTAAACCCTATTGAAGTTTTTTGGGCTAACTTTAAAGCGTCTTTGCGAAAAATAATAAACAAATTTCAGTCACTTGGTGAGGCTATCGATTATGTTTTTAAATTGTAAAACTTTCTGCAGATATTGCCGTAAATTTGAATATATTGCTTTTTGGCAACTTTGTAGTGTTTTCAAGTTATTCCACTATACAAACATTTTGCTATATGCTTCATTGTAACGTTTTTTTTAGTGTCTAATTTTGTTTATGGCTACACCGTGACAGATCAAGGTATAATCAACAAATATGCACCTAGCCCCTTTGAGTGGACACAAATGGATAATTTAGCTACCTCTGAAGGTGTCGTCTATAATGGAATTACTTATTCTAGACGTCCAGGCATTTCCAAAGCTGAATTTGAAACACACCTACGTGCCCCAGGACAAAAATTCCTGGTAGGGGCTTTTCTGAGTATAGCAAGACCAACAAGAGAAAGTGTTAGTTATAACGCTGATTCAGACCACCTAGATTTAAGATACAGATGGGTAGGGTCAACAGGTACCGTGTATCATATTGATATAATGGCCAAACTTAGCAAAGCAGACAAAGAGGAATTAAACCAACACGCTAATCTCAATAAATATAATATCGAGGTTAATAAAAGATTGGAAAAATTAACGCGTCATCCTAATTATGCTCAACTTCACGGACAAATCATGGCTGATTTAGCGAAAATAATGACGGCACACAACCAACAGGAAATTATTAATTTAAAAACAACCATAGAGGAAAAATTTAGACTGTTAGAGAATTAATACTAACGTATTAATTCTTTTACTATCAATTCACAGCTGTTTAACTTTGTGTTCGATGAATAATGGTGCGCAACGTGTGTTGTTTATACTTAAGAAAGACTTAGCGACACATCCACGTAAAGTTAAGCGGCCATGAGTTTAAAAAACTAAATTCCCCGCATGTTAAACCTAAACAAAATTCCAAAAATTCATCCCTTAAAATTAATGGTGATGGTGAATGGCAAGATTTTATGCCGGATGATACAATTGATCAAGAAACAGCCCTTGGTGAACAACAAGAGCTTCAAAAAAGAAGCGCTCTTTTGGCTGAAGCCATGACTATTTTAAATGATCGCGAAAAACAAATTATTATAAGCCGTAGACTTAACGATACCCCTGAAACACTTGAAGAATTGAGCATAAAATACGGTATTTCACGCGAACGGATTCGTCAAATAGAAGTCAAGGCATATGAAAAAATTCGAGATTATGCTTTGAATGCAGCTGAAGACGATTTGAAAGCTGTTTCTTAGTTTAGTTTATTTTATACTATGATTTTCTATCATAAATACTTCTGAATCCATATAGTGTTTTCGCTTTTAGTTAATAGAATGAACGAAGAACGCCATGTAATCTCTTTCTACATAAGAAACGAATGACGTTCTATTAACCAAAAGCGAAACACTTACATTAGACTTCTTAACACAAACCAGCATAGGAGACACAATCAGGAAGTGGATTATCAACGAATCTACGGGACAAAAAATGAAATTGCTTCGGTTTCACCTCTCCCCTTTGTGGGAGAGGTCGCCGCGCAGCGGCGGGTGAGGGGTATCTCGTTTACAAAGAGCAACACTATCATGCCATAATCTAAGCATTGCCAAACAAATACTCACCTCTCCAAAATTGTAAAATACCCCTCACCCGCTCCCTTTGGTCGCGACCTCTCCCACAAGGGGAGAGGTAAAAAAACCTTCTTTGGAGGGCTTTTGGTAAAAAATTGTTTTCACTTCTTAGAAATAAGTTGCGGCGTGCGAGAGCGGGATAGTTGAAAAATGAGCTTAATTTCATTTTTTGTCCCGTAGATTAATTATCAACCCACCTTTTTTTAAAGATGAATCTTCAATCCCAGTGTTATAGGCAATGAAATAGCAGCTCTATAGGGTTGAAGTGTATTTGTACCTAATGTTTGAACCACATCTTTGCCTGAATATATCTTATGCACTTGATCGCTCGAATACAAACGAGATCTAATACCATTTTTTGTATAATCTGAAGCCCAACGTGTTTCATGATAAGACGTAATACCTAAAATCTCTCCCTTTAAAATAAGTGAAAAACCAAGTGCAAAATTATAATTAAGGCCAAGTTCAGCGCCCGCACTAAAACTTACACCACCACGTAAAAATCTAAAAGAATCTACTTTTGCGCCATCAAAAAGATGGTACATCTGAACGTTGTTACGATAACGTCCACCAAATTTACATCCTAAAAAAGGTGTAATGTCGCTTCCAATATCCGTATAATGCCTTAGGCCTAAATGCAAACCTACCTCATGAAGAGATTGATTTTTTGTTCGAATATTAGCGACTGGTCCTAAGGTGAAATTTGGCGTTGGCTTATGATAAAGCTTTATCGTTTGTCCCTGTGCAAAAACATAATCAGCATCAACAAACCCTTCCAAATCATCCATGATTGCATATGTAATTTCACCTCTGCCTATCACAGGTGCTGCAAAATTTCTGGAAAACGTACGCTGTTTAATGATGATATTGTTATACGTACTGCTATTAACAATCAATGTTGTGCCTGCTTTGCGGGTAAAAAAGTGAGGTGCTATGCCCCCATGAAGTCCAATACCCCACTGCCCTTGTGTGATTGGTCTTTGAGCATTTGTATCAACTGTACTTAAAAGAAAACAGCCTAACAAAGATCCTAAAAAGATTTTTTTAAAGTTCATTTTTGTGTCCTAAAATCCAACGCAACTTTCTTTTTTGATTATGGTAGTAACGATACAAAATGAAGTCAACAAAGGTGCATTCTGAAATAAAAGAAAAAAAACAGTGATGATATAAAGCCACTTATTATATTCAAATGGAACAACCTAAATGGCTTTAAACCTATTAATTACCCTCAACAACAACAGGTGTTGTAGGCGTTGCTTTTGAATGGCCGCTCAACCCAGCAATTAAAGCTGCTGTAAGACCAACTGCAAAAAGCCCTAAAGCAATCCAAGGCAATGAGCTTTCGGCTGTGTAAATAGCTTGTGTTGGTGTTTCTGTTGGCATGCCACCCGTATCAGCAGGATAGTAAACAGGCGGAGGCACTGGTACTGGACGGCGCGGCCCCATATCATGTGCGCCGCCCGCAAAAGCAGGTGCAGTCGTTGTCAAAAAAGTAGCAATCGCAATGGAGGTTATAAAGGATTTTTTTAACATGTTAATTTTCCTTCTCAGAAATCAAGGGGATAGTCGTTTCATTTTCCCAAAACTAGTATTAACTAGTTGTATTTATACTTAAGTAGAACAAGGCTAACAGTAATTTTAAATTCGGTCCAGCATTCCAAGACCCATCTTTATAAATCAACGATACAAAAAAATCACAGTTTGATTCAAGAGCTTGCGCCATAATAAAGCGATTTTATTTGCAATCTCGTGTCTTTTCTTGATATAGATACTGCATTAAGGCATAATGCCCTGGTGGCGGAATTGGTAGACGCGCTAGATTCAGGTTCTAGTGAATGCAAGTTCGTGGAAGTTCGAATCTTCTCCAGGGCACCAAGCAAACACATGTACAAACAATTTAGCCTTAAGGAAATATTCATGGCAATTTTTCACTATGATCATGATCTACCAGCATCCTTTATCCCTTCAGAAATGATTGCTGTTGATTGTGAAGCAATGGGCCTTAACCATTTTCGTGATAGGCTTTGTTTGATTCAGCTTTCTAATGGCGATGGAAATGCACATTTGGTTCAATTTCATTCTACTTATGAAGCGCCTAATTTAAAAAAGATATTAACAGATTCAAATATTCTTAAAATATTTCATTTTGCACGCTTTGATGTCGCTTTATTACAGCAATATCTAGGTGTTTTGACTTTTCCACTTTATTGCACAAAAATTGCATCTAGACTCACCAGAACTTTTTCAGATCGTCATGGATTACGTGATTTATGCAAGGATGTATTAGGTGTCGAAATTTCAAAACAACAACAAAGCTCTGATTGGGGTGCTGAAAAACTGACAGATGCACAACAGCATTATGCAGCCAATGATGTGCTTCATTTACATGCACTTAAAAAACAACTTGATAAAATGCTTCTACGTGAGGGCCGCGCAGAGCTTGCCAAAGCTTGTTTCGACTTTTTACCAGCACGTGCTTATCTTGATTTATCAGGTTGGGCAGAAGAAGATATTTTTCATCATTAATATCAAGGATTTAAAATGGCACTCGCATCAATTAAAACTTCAGAAAATCCTATTTTAGCTGAAGCTAGACGTGTGCTTTTGTTAGAATCGGATGCACTTAAGATGGTCTCCCATTTTTTAGATGCCTCTTTCGCCCATACGATAGATCTTTTAAAAGATATTAAAGGGCGTATTATTTTAACCGGTATGGGTAAAAGCGGTCATATTGCAAAAAAAATTGCAGCAACACTTGCGTCCACCGGTAACGCTTCTTATTTCGTTCATTCAAGCGAAGCAAGTCACGGTGATTTAGGCATGATCACGAATGAAGATGCTGTTATTGCTTTATCTTATTCCGGCGAAACGATTGAACTTTCTAATATTATTGCTTATACAAAACGTTACTCAGTGCCCTTAATTGCGATTACAGGAAGCAAAGAAAGTGCTTTAAGCCAGTCTGCAACTTACGCGCTTATTTTACCTAAAGTTGAAGAAGCTTGTCCTCATGGATTGGCGCCTACAACGTCAACAACAATGATGCTTGCTTTAGGCGACGCAATTGCTATTACACTTATGGCACAGAAAAATTTTACGGCTGATCATTTTCGTGTTTTCCATCCTGGTGGCGCCTTAGGCAAAAAGCTGATTAAAGTGCGTGACCTGATGGAAGAAGCACCCTTGGTAGAAGAAAATACATTGATGCAAGAAGCTATTCTTGTCATGACTCAAAAAAGAAAAGGCTGCGTTGGTATTATTAATAATGTAGGCCAGCTTAAGGGTATTATTACAGATGGCGATCTTAGGCGTCACTTAAGTCCAGATTTATTAAACCAAAAAGCAAATTTAATTATGAATCCTAATCCACGTGTTATTAAACCTGATGTTTTGGCTGTTGAAGCGTTAAAAATAATGAATGATTCAAAAATAACATCTCTTTTTGTGGCGGAGTCTAAAATTCTTGGTATCATACATATACATGATTGTTTAAAAGCAGGTATAGCTTAAAAAGGGAGATGGAATGTCACGTTCTAAACTCAATCAAATTCCAGAACGGGAAGAAGTAGGCCCAAAGCCGAAACCGTCTAATTTAAATAAAAGACAGTTGCGCGCTTTATCAACATCCTCTCAATTTTGGCTTAAAACAGCTAAAAAAGGTTTTTTTATAACCTCATTTTCATTGTTAGTTTTTGCACTTTTTTGGCCAATTTTTAATGCTAAAAATAAAGACCATGATCAAATACACAGATTAAATAATGCACCACCTCGCAAAGAGATGATTCAACCTGTTTTTTCTGGTCAAGATGAAAATTTAAAACCTTATGTTTTGAAAGCAACAAAAGCTATTGTACATCAAGACAAACCAGACCAAAATTTTAATGATAGCGAAATATTTATGGATTTTCCTGATGGTGAATTCTTAAATGAAAAAAATGAAAAAATATTCATTACTGCAGATAAAGGTGTTTATTTGCCTAATGTTAAGTTTTTAAAATTAAATACGAATGTTCATCTTATAACAGAAGATGGTCATGATTTTAAAACATCAAGTGCTGTTATTGATTTACGTGATTCAAGCGCTCAGGGTAATGAACCTGTTAAGGGTTTTGGCCCTCAGGGTGATATTCGTGCAGAAGGATTTCGTCTGACCAATAAAGGCACAAAAGTTACCTTTATTGGTAATAGTCAGTCGCAATTATACGGAAAACATGCTATTGATAATGAATAAACGTAACATTGACCCAATTTAAAGTTGAATGATCGTGAAAATATTATATTTAATGTCCTTTTTTTTATGTGCTTCCCCTATTGTTTTTGCACATGATCTTAGCTTGCAGCAACCCGCTGAATCTGATGCACCTCTTGAAATCTTTGCGGATGAGACAGAATGGGATCGTGAAACAAATCGTGTTATTGCGCGTGGCAATGCGGTTTTACGCAAAAACAATGACCAAATTACAGCGAGTGAAGTGATTGGTTATTTGGAAGAAAAAGATGGAAAAAGACACCTGACGAAGGCTGAAGCTTTCGTCAATGTTGTCATCAAAACGCCTACAAATGAAGTAAAAGGCGAAAAAGGCACTTATTTCACGGAAACAGGGTATATGATTATGGAAGGCCCTCAAATTGTATTGACATCTTCCAAAAATGAAACACTCACAACGCATACGATGCTTGAATATTGGGATTTAGAAAAAAAAGCAATTGCAAAACACCCTGTTACCATTATTCGAGACAAAGACATTGTTAAAGGTGATCATTTAACAGCTTATTTCGCTGAAGATCCAGAAACAAAAAAATCACAATTATCTCGTGCTGATCTTGTGGGCAATGTGGACATTGTGACGCCAACACAAACAGCTATTGGTGACAAGGGTGTGTATACACCTTTACAAAATTTAGCCGTTTTAGAAGGCAATGTTACTTTAACCCAGGATGGGAATGTTCTCAAAGGGGAATGGTGTCAGGCCAATTTTGAAACAGGCCATAATATTTTGCGTAATGCTTTACCTGGAGCTGAAAAAGGCGCGAAACCTGTTTACGCCCTTTTAATGCCAAAATCTAAAACACTTCAAAACACACCTGCTAAGAAAAAGGCCCCATAATGTCACAAGAACAAATTGGTTTAACCGCTAAACATCTGAAAAAATCTTTTAAAAAAAAGATGGTTATTAAAGATGTTTCTATTTCTTGTAAAAGGGGTGAAGTTGTAGGTCTTTTAGGCCCAAATGGCGCGGGCAAAACAACTTGTTTTTATATGCTTAGCGGTCTTATTCAACCAGATGCTGGTGAAATTTTATTTGCTAATAATGATATTTCCCATTTACCTTTATATAAAAGATCGCGTCTTGGTATTGGGTATTTACCCCAAGAACCGTCTATTTTCAGAGGATTAACAGCTGAAGAAAATATTCGTGCAGTGCTTGAACTTGTTGAGCCAGATAGCGACCTCCGCGAAGAACGCTTGGAAGAGTTATTGTCCGAATTTTCAATATCGCATGTACGTAAAACGCCCTCGATTGCTCTTTCAGGGGGTGAAAGACGTCGTGTTGAAATTGCGCGTGCACTCGCCACACGCCCTCAAATCATGATGCTTGACGAACCCTTAGCAGGTGTTGATCCTGTAGCCGTTAACGATATACGTGACCTTATTCATCATCTTAAAAGCAAAGGTGTTGGCATTTTGATCACTGATCATAATGTGCGTGAAACACTTTCTATTGTCGATCGCGCTTATATCATTCATGATGGTCATGTGCTTATGGAAGGTACTGCTTCTGAAATCGTACAAAATGACGTGGTGAAACGTGTCTATCTGGGGGAAGGGTTTAAACTCTAACCCTTTTTAAAACTAACCATCCTATGAGCAAATTCGTCGTCAAGGCTTTGCTTCCGGTACTCATGTACAAAGAAGTACATTCCGTTCCGGTTCTCGCCTTTCCTAAACTTTGTCTCATAATCTGGATAGTTTGCTCTAAGGGTGCTGGAGGGTTGCATTTAATAATGCAAAGTCAAAATCTTAATCTACAACAAGCGCAAAGTTTAACGCTTACAAAAGAATTGCAACAAGCGATTAAATTGCTGCAATTGTCGCAGATGGAACTTGCCCAATATATTGAAACAGAGCTTTTACAAAACCCGCTTTTAGAGCTTATTGAAGACAATCAATCACCCGACGAAAATCATGATTCGTCTGAGTCTGAAGGCGACGCAGATCAACTTGATTTTTCTTCAAAAGAATCAACAGAAAAAACGCTTGATACAGATTTCGATAATGTGTGGGAACCAAATTTAAGTCTCACAACCCATACAAAATCTAGTCATTATAGCGATGATTTTGACCATTTTCAGAATCATTTCGAAGAAGAAAGCCTTAAAGATCATCTTTTAAAACAATTATCTCATGGGACTGAAGATCCACTCATTAAAGGCATCGGGTTTTATTTAATTGATCATTTAAGCGAACATGGCTATTTTCATCATGATTTAAATGATATTGCAAAAGATTTGAAAGTTGATATTGAAAAGATTGAAGAAGCGCTAACTCTTATTCAACATTTCGATCCGCCTGGTATTGGTGCCCGCAATCTTGCTGAATGTCTTCGATTGCAACTTGACGATCAAGGATTAATAAACGAAACATCTTTGATCCTTTTGGATAATTTACCACTCATTGCACAAAAAAATTTAAAGGTATTAGAGCAAAAAACCAATTTAAAACAGGAAAAATTAATTGAATGGATTGAAATTATTCAAAAATTAAATCCCTATCCTGCAACATCCTTTGGGTCTATTGAACCACAAACCATCATTCCAGATTTATATCTTATATTACTTCCAACAGGTGATTTTAAAATTGAACTTAATCAAGAAAATTTACCTAAAATTGGACTTAATAAGAATTATTATCAAACACTAAAAACTTCAGTTCTTAAAACTGATGATAAAAATTTTGTTCAAAATGCGTATCAAAATGCTTCTTGGCTTATGAAAGCGATTGACCAACGTGCAACAACTTTAGTGCGTGTTGCCGAACAAATCGTCAAACATCAATTTGCTTTTTTTCAACATGGTCTATCACATTTAAAGCCATTAATATTAAAAGAGATTGCAGAAATTACAACTTTACACGAAAGCACAATTAGCCGTGTCACAACCAATAAATATATGGCAACGCCGAACGGTATTTTTGAATTAAAATTCTTTTTTTCAAGTTCGCTTCAAAATGCTTTTGGTGATCAGGATATTTCGTCAGAATTTGTGCGTCAACGCATCAAAAATTTAATCCAAAATGAAGTTTTTCCAAATATTCTTGCTGATGACACATTAGTGGGCTTGCTTCAAAAAGAAGGTATTACCATAGCGCGTAGAACAGTTACAAAATATCGTGAATCAATGAATCTTCAATCGTCAATTGTTAGACGTCAACAAAAAAGACCTTTAACGCAAACGGGATAATTCAAAAATCTACCATTCGACAAAACCAATGGTATACGCGCGACTTGTTCGCGGAATCCTTGGCGTAGAGAAAGAATGAGGAGCGAAGTGTAGTCCCTTTCAATCTACCGGACAAAAAATATAATTTTAATGAGAAATCTACCAACAACTAAGCTATTTCCTTGAACCAATGAAAGTCCAGAGGACTCGAATGCGGATTCAGAAAAACAAATAATAATTAAATAATAATAATTTTTTTTACTTAATTTGCACATGAATATAATTCATATTTTATATGAATTATATTCATATATCTTATTGCAATTAATAATAAAAATTGTGTTAAAAAAGAATTAAAATAACTATATTTTATTAAATATTTTCTATAAAGTGAATTTACCACTTAAACAACCCCCGGACAATGCAATGAAATATATAAAATTACTTTTTTTAACTTAAATTATTTTTACAAACACTCATGTACATGCCGTTAAGTACAAAATGAAAATTGAACAACATACTGATCCAGTTGAAAGAATACTTCCCTTTAAGTATAAAGCTTTTGCAACAAAAGATAAAAATCTTGAACCTGGCGCTAAGGTTGTTAATGTTTATCAACAAACTTATTTTATTTTAGAAGCAAGCAACACAAATTTCGATTATGCCTTTTTAGGGCCTTTATCTCCTTGCATTGGCATTATCGTTAGAGATCCTTTAACATCCACAATATTAGTTGCACATAAGGATCTATATATAGGTATATCTTCTATTGAAGCATCTATTCGTGCTCTAAATAATATTAACAATCTAAACGTTCATTTATTTACCTGTTCTATGGGGGAACGTTATGATAAATCATAGTACACGACACTTTTAACCAATTAAATCTATAACAAATGCTAGCAAAAAATTAACATAATTACATCGATTTATTTTTTCAAATGAAATATTATTTTTTATAAAATCAATACCAT
>JAUXUR010000001.1 GCA_030680745.1 Alphaproteobacteria bacterium | reverse complement strand
TTATCGCCTGCTTGACCTTGATCAAGAAGCTTACGGAACATTTCAACGCCAGTGACGATTGTTTTTTGTGTTGGTTTAACGCCAACAATTTCCATTTCTTCGCCGACTTTAACAACGCCGCGTTCAACACGACCTGTGATAACTGTTCCACGACCTGAAATCGAGAAAACGTCTTCAATAGGCATCAAGAATGGTTTATCAATAGCACGTTGTGGTGTAGGAATATAGGAATCAACAGCTTCCATTAATTGTTTAACAGCAAGCTTGCCACTTTCTTTACCGTCTAAAGCTTCAAGCGCTGATCCGCGGATAATAGGAATATCATCGCCTGGGAAATCATATTTGGATAATAATTCACGAATTTCGAGTTCAACAAGATCAAGAAGTTCTGGATCATCAACTTGGTCAACTTTATTCATGAATACAACGATTGCAGGCACACCAACTTGACGTGCAAGAAGAATATGTTCGCGTGTTTGTGGCATAGGGCCATCCGCTGCAGACACAACAAGAATCGCGCCATCCATTTGGGCAGCACCTGTGATCATGTTCTTAACATAATCGGCGTGTCCTGGGCAATCAACGTGTGCATAATGACGATTGGCTGTTTCATATTCAACATGTGCTGTTGAAATAGTGATACCGCGTGCACGTTCTTCTGGGGCTTTATCGATTTGATCATAAGCTGTGAAAACTGCGCCACCTGTTTCTGCGAGTACTTTTGTAATGGCAGCTGTTAAGGAGGTCTTACCATGATCAACGTGACCAATTGTTCCAATATTACAATGCGGTTTGTTCCGCTCAAATTTTACTTTTGCCATTATCTATGCCCCATTAACTTGGTTTTATGCACATTATACCCATGATTATAAAATGAGAAGGGTATTGTCGTTATGGAGCGGGTGATGAGAATCGAACTCACGTCATCAGCTTGGAAGGCTGCGGCTCTACCATTGAGCTACACCCGCACTTAAATATTCTGAAAAGTGGTGGAGGGAGAAGGATTTGAACCTTCGTAGACTTTCGTCGGCAGATTTACAGTCTGCTGCCATTGACCGCTCGGCCACCCCTCCAGATTTTTATCGTGCGTGAAACACGATAAAAACTTCGGTCATAATAGCTTGCGTGCTGATTTTGTCAACAGGAAAAATGAAGGATTTTTATTTTCTTGAAGTTTGAATTAATTTTCGTTGAAGTAGGGCTCTTTAACCAAATTTAAATACTTATTAAGGTATGATGAACTTAGAGAAAAACTTAAACAGGAGGATATCATGAAGAAAACATTTTTTGTATTGGCGACAGCTCTTTTCCTTTCATATGGTGCATCAGCAATGAAGGTTGCGGGTACTGCCTCATGTGATACCAAATGGAATGCATTAACTAAAAATGATGCAGGACAAGCAATGTCTTTTGCATACACCAAAGATGCTAAGCTAAAAATAATGGAACGTCCTGTTGGGAAATATCTGGGTAAAGTAGACTGGCTGAAAGTGTGTGAAGATAATAAAAAACTAGGACATTAAAAACTACACTTGGTTGCGGGGGCAGGATTTGAACCTACGACCTTCAGGTTATGAGCCTGACGAGCTACCGGGCTGCTCCACCCCGCGACAGAGTGTGATGTTGTTATAGGACAATTCTGCAGACAGTGCAAGACTTATTTAATTTTATTTTTGATGGCTTTTAGAAGTTCATCGAATTTTTGTTCATTTGCGATATTTCAAAACTCAATTATCGCTTTAAATAGAGAGCATCACTCAATTTATTGATGTGCTCTCTATTTTAAGAAACGAATTGCTTTTTACTGGAAAGCGCCTCTTTTTGTTTCACCTGCGGATGTAGAGAATGTATGATTTTCAACAATGCCATCTTTGTTGAATAATATTTTTAATCTTTTAGTCGTATCATTTGTGCCGTTGTAAACAAGGCTTGCATATGGAATGTAGTTGATACCTTTTGCAGAAGAACGCGTAAATTTATATGTCCACAATTCTTTGCCGTCGCTGAGCAGGTCAAAATCTACTGGATCTCCATAGGTATTTTTAACTTCTGCTTTAGTTGTTTTGTTGGCTATGAGCTTTGATGCGACTTCAGCATCTGACGTTTTTTCTAGAAATTGATTGCCGCTTTTAGCTGCACATCCTGCAAGAAGAGGTGTTGCTAAGCATAGAATAAGACAAAGTTTTTTCATAAATACTCCTGAGTTTGCAGTTAATTAGCTTATTGATTCAACCTATATGCTTTTGTTCATATCTGTTTCATGTCAGTAAGCTATATTAACGATGTATAAATAGCAATAAAATACATTTTTTTTATTTTTTATGCAAAAATAACTTGAAAATTAAAAAATACCAATGCGCATAAAATGCGTGCTGTTGTTTCATGTTAATTGAGCTTAAGTCTATGATATTGCAATCTACCGGACAAAAAATAACATTAGGCCGATTTTTGACTGTCCTAATCTCACGCCCAGCAACTCATTCCAAAGAAATGAACACAAATGTTTACGAAAAGCTCCTCAAAAGTAAGAACTTTTTTCACCTCTCCCCTTGTGGGAGAGGTCGCGACCAAAGGGAGCGGGTGAGGGGTATTTTGGAGAGTAAGTATTGTTTTGCAATGCTTACATACGACACGATGATGTGTTCCTTGTAAACGCTTTAGACACCCCTCACCCGTCGCTACGCGACGACCTCTCCCACAAGGTGAGAGGTGAAAACAATTTCTTTTTTTGTCCGGTAGATTGATGATATTGTTAAAAACATTCTTTTTGAATATTAAAAAAATTGATATTGACACATTCCTTAAAACATATCAGTATTACTTACCTGTAATGACTTAATGAAAGGGTGTTTTTATGAATCTTAAGTCACTGTTTTTAAAATCAATGTTATGTTTAACTTTAGGATTACCTGGTGTTTTATCGCATTCCTCAGCGCTTCATGCTGATGCAGAAGATATCAACCAAAAAATAGTTTCGCCACATCAGTTTGAGGTCACGCCTGAGATTTTTGCATATTCTTACAAAGAATGGCTCAAGAAGAAACCATTAATGTCTCTTAAAGGTCCCAAATTTGGTCTTGGTGGCGCGTATACTTATAATTTTGGTAAAAATTTCGTTAAATTTGCGTCACGTTTTGCAATAGGTAATGGTAAGTATAAGTCAAATGGTACGGGAAAACGTAAATTTAATCCATCTTGCTATGTTGATTCCCAAGCTTTATATGGTCGTCATTTTGATCTTTCGTCAAATGTAACAATAAGCCCTTATTTAGGCCTGGGTTATCGCTATTTAATAACGCCCCCTACAGGAATCCGAACAACAACAGGTCATTCTAACTATTTAAGACAGTCCCATTATCTTTATATCCCCATTGGATCTGATTTAACAATTCCTATTGATTCGAAGCTTTCTTTTGTCGCTAATGCTGAATATGATGTATTTTTAAAGGGGTTGCAAAAGTCTCATCTAGGTTCTTATTATGGCGGAACATATAATAACAAACAATCGCGTGGATATGGTTTAAAGGCAGCAGCTGGTTTAAGGTGGGATTTAGAAAAAATGGCGATTGAAGCGAAACCTTTTTTCCGTTATTGGTCCATTGCTGATTCGAAAACTATATGTAAAACTGGAGGTATAGGTAGAGTTTGTGCAAAAGAACCTAAAAATGAAACAAAAGAAGTTGGGTTAGGTATTACTTTTAAATTCTAAACTATCTATCTGTAGGGGGAGGGGATCTCCCTACAAATTTGATTGCAACTTTTCTAGTCGTTCAAAAAACTAGAGGATACAAGGTCATTTCAAACTATTTGGCAGATTTGACGAACATAAATATGTTCCTTTAAGAATGGCGGAGAGGGTGGGATTCGAACCCACGGTACCCGCGAAGGCACAACGGTTTTCGAGACCGCCCCATTCAACCGCTCTGGCACCTCTCCGTAAGAGATTTATTAGAAGTATCAAAAAATGCTGCATTGAGCAAGGTTTGAATTAATAATTCTCCAAGGTTTGTTTAACAAAAGACCAACAAGACCTAATATTCTTCGTCCACAATGCCTTCACGCGCATTTTTAACTTGTCTTAGCAATTTATACAACAAAGCTTCAAGCCCTATGCGGGTGATGGAGGATAATAAATATACCTTTGCCCCACTTGTGTCCTCAAGTTCTTTTTGTTTGGTGTGCATTTCTTCTTCGTCTAAAAGATCAACTTTATTCAAAGCGATAATTTCAGGCAAAGTTGCTAATTTCGGATCATAAGACATAAGTTCCGAACGAATAACTTGATATGCTTTAACAACATCTTCTTGCGATCCATCAATAAGGTGGAGAAGACCTGAACAACGTTCCACATGACCTAAAAAGCGGTGACCAAGACCGATACCTTCATGGGCACCTTCGATAAGTCCTGGGATGTCAGCAACGACGAATTCATCGTTTTCAATACGTACAACACCTAATTGAGGTGCTAAAGTTGTAAATGGATAATCTGCAATTTTTGGTTTTGCGCGTGAAACGATACTTAGAAAGGTTGATTTACCCGCATTAGGCATGCCCAGAAGGCCAATATCGGCTATCAGCTTAAGGCGAAGCCATATCCACGCTTCTTGCCCTAGAAAACCTGCGTTTGCACGTTCTGGTGCCCTATTAGTTGATGTTTTATAATGAACATTACCAAAACCACCATCACCACCGCGTAAAAACAAGATTTTCTGACCCGCTTTTGTAAAGTCGTGCAAAACGGTTTCTTTATCTTCATCTAAAATTTGAGTGCCCACTGGTACTTTAAGCGTAATATCATCTGCTGATCTACCCGTGCATTGAGCACCACGTCCATTATCGCCCTTACAAGCTTTGAAATGCTGTTTATATCTGTAATCAATTAGGGTATTTAAATTATCAATAGCCTCGATAAAGATATGACCACCACGGCCACCATCACCACCATCGGGTCCACCATATTCAATAAATTTTTCACGCCTGAAGCTTGCAGAACCATTGCCACCATCGCCGCTTTTAAGAAAGATTTTCGCTTCATCTAAAAATTTCATTTAAAAATCCCAAAGTGATTTTAGAAAAATCAAGTTATATCACATTCTGTAAAAATATAGGTATTAAAATTATATCTTCTAGGCCATTCATTAAAAATTGGTTAGTACATTTTAGTTTTTTTTGAATTTGTGGTAACTTTCGGGCAAATCGTTAATCGCAACACTTATTTGAAGATTCAATCGATCGCGTGATTCTAGAAAAAAAACTTTCAATCGATCCACTATAATTTCACTGATACTATTAATTAATTTTTGCTCTCTACCAGGCATGACGCTGATAAAAACATGCACAAAAGCATTATCAATATGGTTATCACCTAGAACATAATCTTTATGGCGTATTATACGACTTTTGCAACTATCTAATTGCGTCGGCAATTTATCTACTAAAATTTTTTGTATTTCAATACATATAGGCTTTAAATCTGATTCAATTATATTATCGCTGCATTCTAAAATAATGTGAGGCATTTTCATGTCCATTAGGTAATTAAAAAAAATAGGGCCATTCGACATTAACCGAATAGCCCTTTTATGTCAGATGGAAGAATGTAACTTAAAGTAAATTACAAAATCCTTTTTTACCGGCTGGTTTTTTGACAGCCTCAGTGTCATCTTCTACAGCATTAGAATTACCTGTACCTAAAGGGATTTCTTCTTTTTCTTCTTCAGATGCTGCCTGACGTTTGATCACTGTTTCGGTTCCATCAACCAACGCATCGCCTACATAAAGATTATAAGTAGCGCTTTCTTCAACAAAAATCTCACCTGGTCTAAATTCAGCAATTGCAGATTTATCTTTATTTGCTTCGTCTATCAATGCATTACAAGTAAATGAAGCTATTGTATATTCATAAGAACCTATCAAATGACCTTTATCGCTATTCGCACCAATAACCATTAAATTTTCTAAACTTTGTTCAGCGCCCTCTTGGTTCGAAAATGTTGGCCATTCGCCAACAGCAATAACAAGATTTGGTAATAAACAGATTGCGACTAAAAAGACTAATTTCTTCATTTTTTTACTCCTGATTAACTTATTATTATGTCAAGAAGCTTTACATTGTTTTACTTCTCGGTAATTTGACTCTAGACATATATCTGCATTACCTTCAACCAAAAAATATCTTTTACCTTTTTTTCTTGTGAATGGATGCATAAATAAACACAGAAAATGTTACAAATAGGATAAAATTAAAAAGATTAGTTTAAAAAAAGAAAAATATTACATTATAGAACATGCTGTTACAGATTCTTGAAAAAATTTTCCTAATGGAGAGCTTGTATCATCTTCATGCGTCTCGTCATTCAATTCGTCTTCACTATCAATATCATTTTCACCTTCATGATCAGCATTTAAATAGTTATTGAGCTCTGGCACATTTTCTTGACTTGAAAATACTGGCCTCTCATTTTCAAAGGCCATAGCAACATTAGATATCAAACAGATTGCGATGAACAATACTAAATTCTTCATTTTTGATCCCAATAACACATAAGCTATTTTGCTTCTCTATAATTTGACTCTAAACCCATTTCTGCGCCACCCTCAATCACAAAAATATCTTTTATCTTTTTTTCGTGTGGCTGCATAAGTAAATAAACACAAGGAATCACAAAAAGCGTAAAGAATGTACCAATGGTCAAGCCACCGACAATTACCCAACCAATGTTTTGACGGCTTTCAGCGCCAGCACCAATAGCAGTCGCCAGTGGTAATGCACCTAAAACAGTTGCCGCTGTCGTCATTAAAATAGGCCTGAATCGCATTAAACACGCATCAAAAATAGCCTGGAATGGTACTTTATTTTTTTCACGTTGTTGATTTGCAAATTCGACAATGAGAATTCCGTGTTTGGTAATTAACCCAATAAGTGTAATCATCCCCACTTGGCTAAAGATATTCAGCGTTTTACCCGCTAAAAAGAGGGTCAATAAAGCACCAGCTAAGGATAAAGGCACAGTCACCATAATAATAAGTGGATCTTTGAAAGATTCAAATTGGGCTGAAAGCACCAAATAAATAAACACAAGCGCTAGTAAGAAGAAGAAATAAATACTTGCAGATGCTTTTTTAAATTCACGTGATTCACCGCCAAAATCTATTCTGGCACGATCATTCATCACTTCTTTTGCACTGGTTTCAATAAAATTAAGCGCTTCACCAATGGTATAACCAGGCGCTAAATTCGC
Organism: Alphaproteobacteria bacterium; assembly: GCA_030680745.1. Taxonomy (NCBI): domain Bacteria; kingdom Pseudomonadati; phylum Pseudomonadota; class Alphaproteobacteria; species Alphaproteobacteria bacterium. The sequence continues at coordinate 27,903 of JAUXUR010000001.1, read as the reverse complement.
TGTAAAAGACGCAGCGCGCAATTGATTAAAATGATTTAATTCTTTGGGCGAAACTGTTTGTATAGTCTTTACAACATTCGATAATTGTACCATTTCTCCTTTAGGCGTTTTGATATAAATCTTTTCGAGATCTGATTGGCTGCCACGGTTCTTTGCTGCCAATTGTACAATCACATCATATTGTTTACCCTCGCGCTTGAAACGCGTCACTTGACTACCACCCAAATAGGTTTGAATTGTTCTTCCAATTGTTTCAACTTCAATCCCTAATTCAGCTGCTTTCTCGCGATCAATTTCAATCTTTAATTGCGGTTTATTCAATTTCAAATCTGATTGAACATACATCAAGCCTGGGTTTTGATATAATTTACCAAGCAATGTTGTCGACATTTTATCCAACACATCATAGGATTCCGTTGTTTGAATCACGACTTCAACAGGTTTGTTCTGAGGTGATTGACCCAAAGGCGGCGGATTCATTGGAAATGCCATAAGTCCTGTCACGCCGAACATTTTAGAACCCATATCAAAAATAATGCGTTTGGCTTCGCGCTCCCGCTTCGTCCAATCCGATAGAATCAAAAAAGAAATCCCTTGCGATACAACAGGATAACCAGAAACTACGAAATATTTTTCAACCTCTGGTACTTTATCAAAGATAGATTCCAATTCAGCAGCATATTTGCTTGTATAATCAATGGTTGACCCTTCAGGCGACAAGAAAACACCAATAATTGTTCCTTCATCTTCCATGGGTGCCAATTCTGATTTTATCACCCAAAACATTGACATCGAAATAAGCGCTAATGTGACGCCTATAAAAACGGTTTTCTTAGGGTTCAACAAAGCTGATTTTAATTTCGTTTGATATCCTGCTTGCACATTATTATATAATTTTTCAAACCAGGATGTGAGTGGTGATGCCTTTTGATGGGATTTTAACAATTTTGAACACATCATGGGCGTCAAGGTTAAGGCTACAAAGCCTGAAATCAACACAGCACCTGCCAATGTCCACGAAAATTCTGTAAATAATTTACCTGTGACACCCGTTAAAAATCCAACAGGTGCAAAAACAGCAGCTAATGTTAGCGTCATAGCAAGAATCGCAAAACTGATTTCTTTGCAACCCAAAATGGCTGCTTCAAAAGGTTTTTTGCCTTCCTCCAAATATCGATGCACGTTTTCAAGCACGACAATCGCATCATCAACCACCAAACCAATTGCCAACACAAAAGCAAGCAATGTTAATGTGTTAATACTGAAACCCATCATCATCATCAGGAAAAAAGCACCAAATAATGATACAGGGATGGCGATTAACGGAATAACAGAAACGCGGAAGGAGCCCAAAAATAAAAAGATAATGACAGCCACAAGAATAATGGCTTCAAAAATCGCGTGATACACATTTTCAATCGACGATTTAATATAATCAGCTTTATTATACGCAATTTCAAATCGCATGCCTTCCGGTACTGTTTTTTGAATCGCTGGTAATTTTTCTGCAATAATTTTAGACACATCTAATGGATTTGCGGTTGCTTGTTTTATTATACCTAAGGCAACTGAATCTTTTGCATTATAACGCGCGATACTACGTTCATTCACCGCATCATATTTTGCAAAACCAACATCTTTTAATTTGATCAAGGAATTATTACTTTGCGCAATGATCATATTGTTGAATTCTTCAGGTGTCTTAAGATCAGTCTCAGATAATACTGTATATTCGCGGTACTTACCTTCAATACGACCACCAGGCACATCCACATTCTGACGTCTTAACGCAGATTCAATATCTTGCGGTGACAAACGGAAAGAAGCCAATAATTCAGGGTCGATACTTAGCCGCATGGCATAACGTCGTTCCCCAAAAATTGCAACACCTGCAACACCAGGCAAGGTTTGTAGCTGACTTTTAACGACACGATCCGCAAAATCCGTGATCTCAAGTGGGCTATGACGATCACTATAAAATGCAATATAAATAATAGGTTGAGCGTCTGCTTCAACTTTTTGGACTATGGGCTCGTCAGCATCTTTAGGCAAATTACCACGCACACGCGCCACACGGTCTCTGACATCCGCTGCAGCTGTTTGCGGATTCACTTCCAAATTAAAATTAATCGTTATTTGACCCACTTCTTGCCTACTTTGAGACGAAATAACGTCAATGCCTTCAATCCCTGCAAGCGATTCCTCTAAAACTTGCGTGACTTCACTTTCAATCAGTTCAGCGCTCGCCCCCCGATAATTCGTCTGAACCGACACAACGGGTGGATCAATATTTGGATATTCACGCACTGTTAAACGGAAAAAAGCAACAATCCCTAAAATCAACAAAAATAGATTGATGACGGTTGCAAAAACCGGTCGTTTAATACAAAGCTCAGGTAAATTCATGATGCTTTTCCTTGGGCAGAGACTTCTGTTTTTAGAGGTTCAACAGCCATGCCTTCAAATAATTTGTGCTGACCCGTTGCAATCACCATGGATTCTTTGGTAACGCCTTCTAAAATTTCAATTTCTTGTGCTTCTTTTAGGCCCATTTTTACTTTTTGCATATGTGCTTTGCCGTCGTTGAAGGTGTACACAAACGTATCATTTCCAACAGGTACAATTGCATTTTCGGGTAAAAATAAAGCTTGCGGTTTTTCGCTTAAAACAAGCTGCAACCTAGCAAAAAGACCTGGTTTAAGTCTATAATCTGCATTTGGTAAAGTAGCTTTCGCGCTCACCGTACGATCTTTTGCATCTAATTTAGGGTCAATCGCAAACAAAGTTGCTTGAAAAGTTTCATTTGGATAAGCATCAACTGACAAATTTACTTTTTGACCCATTTTGATATAAGGCAATGCATATTCAGGCAATCTGAACTCTACTTTAATGGGATCAATCGATTCCAAATTAACAAGTTCCATCCCCTGATTGGCATAGGCCCCCAAACTTACTTTGCGTAGCCCCATAAATCCATCAAAAGGCGCTATAATTTTTGTTTTACGGTAATTGGCTTCGGCCAAATCCACTTTCGCTTTATTAACTTCAACATCACGAAGGGCAGTATCTTTATTAAATTCACTACCGGCTTGTTTACTTAATAACGTTTGCGCGCGCGATAGGTTTTTTTGACTTAAAGCCAAATTTGACCTGGCTTGCGCGAGTTCTGATTTATAGACCTCATCATCTAAGCCAATGCATAAATCACCTTTTTTAAGATACACACCTTCTTCAAATGCAATTTTGACGATACGTCCAGGAATTTCAGGTTTCAAAATGACGGATTCACTCGATAATAAATTACCAATAACTTGAATTTTATATTGGAGTGGTTTTTCTAAAGGATGAATAATTTCAACAGGAATAGCGCCCGTTATAAAACCCTTTTTTTTCATTTCTTCAATTTTATGGTTCATAAAAACCCTAAAAACAGCAAGGCCTACAAGTCCTATAATAATTAAAAATATAATACTTCTTTTGATAAAGGTGGTCATTTTTTTCTCCTTAAAGATATCAAATCATGCAGGAAAAATTGATATTTGAAAAGATTTTATTACAATAAATTAAGCATCCGCATATTCGATAGTAACCCATAAAATCCATTGAAAAATATAAAAATAAATTATGTGAGTGTATAACCCGCATAACAAAATATTTACACAATACACAAGGAAAATTTACGTCTTTCATTTTGCTTTTATTAAACAAATATAACCTTTAAAATAAGTATTGATTTTTTTTATTTAAAATGATATCTTTTGGTTTATATTGTTAAATTTAGATGTCGAGATTATGATAAAAAAAATTACTTTCTTAGTTGGTTTTTTATGTGCAATATTATTCGTAAATTCTCTGTATGCAATGTATAACTCTAATGGCAAACGAGATTATTCCGAAGAGCAAAATCAAGAAAATAAGAAACGTACAAAATATGATGATGTTGATCAGTCAAATTTAAACACACCTATCATAGAACAAGGCAATGATATTTTTGTATTTGATAAAGATGTAACGCAATCTTTACAAGTTAATACTTTTGCAAAATCATTAATCTTTAAAGTGTATCCTTCTGAAGACCAACTTACTAAAATTGGGCTTAAATTCCCAAATGTTCAAAAAATAGATATTTCGGATATATTACGTAACGTATCGTCAGATCGTAAAAAAAAGTTTTTAAGAGAGCTTTTGAATTTTCAAGCACTAAAAGAATTAATTTGTAATAACAATATGCTAACTGATATAGAGCTATCTATCCTTCCGGCATTCACGCATGCACCCAATAATGATAATTGGTTAGAATCAATCCATTTGAACCAAAATTTGATTACCGATAAAGGTGCTAAGAATATTGCGCTTATGGGCAGAAAACTTACAAAATTATCTATCACACATAATCAAATTGAAGAAAGTGGTGCTTTATCAATAGTCAAAATGCCACAACTTAAAAAACTTTCATTGGACAAAAACCTGATATCTGACGAAAGCTGGCATAATATTCAAAAAATTGCGACAGAAAAAAACTTAATTTTTATAGAAAACAAAGAAGATTTTTTTAAACAAACATTCACAGATAATTTTGTACTAAATAATGAACCCAAGATACAGCAAACATTAATTCAGAATTTTACACCTGTTTTGCCATTAAATGTGCACAATGGACCTTACAGCATACCATTAGAAAATCCATATTATGTTAACAACAACAATAATCAAGTGGTTCAAAACCAAAACATTAAAAACGATACATATGTTTTTGACCGTGAAGCAAAAAAAACAATAGGATCATTTCCTAAAGGCGGTACAATTCATATAAATACAATAATTTTTAAAATTATTCCAAGTAGTAAGCAATTGGATTGTATTAAAAGTTATTATAAAGACGTAAATAAAATAGATATGTCTATATTATTTGGAAAAAATTTTTTAAATATTCGTCGTATTAAAAATGATACATGGAGAAGCTTGCTTATAGATTTAAAAGAGTTTTTAATGTTAAAATATGAGGATGCTGATTTTAACCAATTTATAGAAAATTCGTACGACCAAGAACCTCAAAACCCATTTGATTTTGAAAAAAGCAGACTTTATGCAGAAAGAGAATTGTTTAGAAAAAAAGATATTCGTAATGTTTTTATTAATGCTTTATTTGAAGAATCAGAAAATTCAAACAATCAAATTGTTACAAGTCAAAAACAGAATAATTATACACCTCTAGTAAATTTGCAACAAAATAATTCAAATAATGTGAAAAATAAAGAACAAAAAGAAAACGCAAAAAACAATGTATATATTTTTGATTGTGAAACAAAAAAAACAATAGAATCATTTCCAAAAGGCGCTACAATTCATATAAATACAATAATTTTTAAAATTATTCCAAGTTTTAAGCAATTGTATTACATTAAAAGTCATTATAAAAACATTAATAAAATAGATATGTCTGTATTGTTTGGAAAAAAATTTTCAAATATTCATCGTATTAAAAATGATAGACCGAGAAGCTTGCTTGCGGATTTAGAAGAGTTTTTAATGTTAAAATATGAGGATGCTAATTTTAACCAATTTATAGAAAATTCGCACTGCAGTGAGCCCCAAAAACCATTTGATTTTGAAAAAAGCAGACTTTATGCAGAAAGAGAATTATTTAGAAAAAAAGATATTCGTAATGTTTTTGTAAATGCTTTATTTGCAGAAGCAGAAAATTCAAGTAATCAAATTGTTGCAAGTCAAAATCTGAATAATTTTAGCCCCCAAGTAAATGAGCAGCGGCACAATTCAAATATTGCGCAGAATGTAACGCAAAGACAGCCTCAAAACATAACGCCTAATCAACAAATGCCTATGCCGAACAATTATGCGCCTTCAGTAAATCCGCAACAGTATAATTTAAACAATGGGCAGAATATGCAGCGAATGCTGCCTCAAAACGTGACGCCTAATCCGCAAATATCAATGCCGAACAATTGTGCGCCCCCAGTAAATTTGCAACAAAATAATTCAAATAATGTAGAAAATAAAGAAAAAAAAGAAAACACAAAAAACAATATATATATTTTTGATCTTAAAGCAAAAAGAAAGTTACAAAAAGATAATCTATCTTTAGAAAACACTATAAACACAATAATTTTAAAAATTGTTCCAACGAGGAGTGATATTAAGCGGCTTCATAAAAAATATGAATTTACAAAAAAAATTGATGCATCTACTCTTTTTGGAGAAAAATATTCAAACATTAATGAAGATCCAAATATTAAAGCCTCTTTGTTCAATCAATTAATAAATTTTTTAGAATATAAAGCAATAAACAGGCACGCTAATAATAATGAAAAATTCATTTTTTTCGTAAAAGAAGCAAAATTTACTGAACCAAAAATCCCATTTGATATTGAAAAAAGCTCTCTTAATGAAAAAAAAGAATATATTAAGCGTTCCTGCAATCCAAATGTTTTTATAAATGCTTTATTTAAAGAATCAGAAAATTCAAGTATTGAACAAAACAAAAAAAACAATGTATATGTTTTTGATCTTGAAGAAAAAAGAAAAATTAATTTTGAAGATCGATTGCAAACAGAGCATATAGACACAATAATTTTTAAAATTATTCCATCGACTAAATATATTAATTTTCTTAGTAAAAATTATAAAAATATTAAAAAAATAGATACTTCCTCACTTTTTGGTAAAAAATTTTTAAACATTGAAATGGATTCAAGTATTAAGGCCAGCCTAATTACGCAATTAGAAATTTTTACTAATTGTATATCCGATAAACAGAATAATTCAGGTTTTTCTTCATTCGTAGATCAAGCAAAAAAAATAGAACCAAGAAAACCATTCGACATTGAAAAAAGCTATCTTAATGAAAAAAAAGAATATATCAAGGGTTGCTACAATCCCAATGTTTTTATAAATGCTTTATTTGCAGAATCAGAATATTCAAACAATCAAATTGTTACAAGTCAAAATCTGAATAATTTTAGCCCCCAAGTAAATGAGCAGCAGCATAATTCAAATATTAAACGGAATGTGGAGTTTCAAAAGGTGACGCCTAATCCGCAAACGCCGACGCCGAACAATTCTATGTACCAATTAAATGGCCAGCAGCATAATTCAAATATTGTACCGCAAGGACAACCTCAAAAGGTGACGCCTAATAAACAAATTCCTAACAATTATGCATGGCAAGTAAACGTTCAACGCACTAATTCAAATAATTTTGAAAATAAAGATCAAAAAGAAAACTCAAAAAATAATGTATATGTTTTTGATCTTGAAGAAAAAAGAAAAGTTAAAACTGAGCGTCAATTGCAGCAAATTAATATGGATGAAATAATTTTTAAAATCATTCCACCACCTAAAATAATTAATTTTCTTCGAAAAAATAAAAGTTATATTAAAAAAATAGATGCTTCTCCCATTTTTGGTAAGAAATACTCAAATATTATTCCGAATTTATATATTAAAAAATCTTTATTTAGTCAATTCGATGATTTTATAAAAAATATAACTGCTTTTAATGACAATGAAATAGATATCTCTGGTTTTGTAAAAGAAGCAAAAGAAAATGAACCAAAAAAACCGCTTGATATTGAAAAAAGTAGAATTTATAAAGAAAGAGAATTATTTAAAGAAAAAAACTACCCTAATGTTTTTATAAATGCTTTATTTGCAGAATCAGAAAATTCAAACAATCAAATTGCTGCAAGTCAAAACCCAAATAATTTTAGGCCCCCAGTAAACGCGCAGCAGCATAATTCAAATATTGGGCAGAATGTGCAGCAAAGGCAGCCTCATAACGTGATGTTTAATCCGCAAACGCCGATGCCGAACAATTATGCGCCTCAAGTAAATAAGCAGCAGCATAATTTAAATATTGGGCAAAATGTGCAGCGCATGCAGCCTCAAAACGTGATGCCTAATCCTCAAATGCCGACGCCGAACAATTATGCGCCTCAAGTAAATACGCAGCAGTATAATTCAAATAATGTACAGCGCATGCAGCCTCACAACATGATGCTTAATCCTCAAATGCCGATACAAAACTTAGCATCTAACACATTAATTATTACAGAAGAAAAAAATAACAACGATTCAGATTACAAAGAACTTTTAGATTTGTTTTATAGCGAAGATATACAAAACCCTGTTTGTAATGCTTTAGAAGATGCAATGTTTTCTTTTGGAAACAATGAAAGAGCGTTTTTGCAGCAAGGGAAACCGATATTATTGGAACGTAAAATTAATTTTTTACATTTTGAAATTTGTCCTACAGAAAATGAAATTTTTCAACTTTTTCAAAATTTTAATTTTATAGAAAAAATAAATATTTCGTTTGCTCTGCCAAAAGATAAAATAGATAGAATTAAAATTTTAACAGCATTAAAAATTTTTCAAAATTTAAAAGAACTAACAGCGGAAGGAAATGAATTAACAGATGAAGATATTATATGTATTGCACAAGGATTACCATGTTTAACATTACTAAATGTGGATAACAATTTAATTGGAGATAACGGTGCTGTATATGTTTCATGCATGCAAAACCTAAAAGAACTCTACGTCAAATCCAATAAAATTAAAGATAAAGGCGCTAGAGAAATCGCAACAATGGATAATTTAGAAGTGTTTTATTATGACAATAATGAAATTACGCCATTGGGTCACAAAGATATTGAAGAACTTAGAAAGGATGTATTGTTTATGCATTCGTTAATATAGAAATATAATAAATTTCAAATTTATTATATTTTTTTTATTGTTATTATAATTTTTTTAAAAACTGGAGATTTATTATGAAGAAAACCACTTTATTTGTTGCCTTATTATGCACAATGTTATTTACAAATTCACTTCAAGCGATGTTTAATTCTAATAATAAAAGAATAAATGTTGAAGAACAAAGTGACGCAAACAACAAACGTACAAAAATAAACGACGATGACAATTCAGAAAAGAAACAACCTGTTTTGCGCGCTAATGCACAAGAAGATTTGAAGTCAAAAGAAGTACATAACACATCAAAAGAAGTGCTCAAAAAATTACCTATCCTTTCTTCCAATGTTCGATTACCACAACAACAATATCAAGTTTTCACATTTCCTCAATATAATGTAAATATCCATACCACTAATAATATTACACTAAACATACCAGCACCAACCCTTAGCTCTACGCCTCATATACCATTTTTAATGCAAAACAATTACACTCCCGAACCTCAACCAAATTTACTCAATATAAACATGGATCACGTTAAACAATATTTAGCAAACAATCAGCATGTTACTCAAAACAAACAACCAACACATCAAGAAAAAACTAACTATTCAGACACTTATATTTTTGACCTTAAAGAAATAAAAGAACTCAATAAAATTTATAATGAAGTCATTAAACCCATAACAGCAGTAACACATGTTGTGTTTAAAATACTTCCATCATTTGAACAAACTAAATTTCTGAGTATGAAATTTCCATGCACGCAAAAAATAGATGCCTCTGCTTTATTTGGAGAAGGATTTTCAAACATTCACTTAGGTTTAAACAAAAAAGAAAAAATATTTTATAAATTTCATGATATAGTAGAATCAATAAAAGAAAAAAGTTCAAAATTTTATAAAAATGAATCATTAGCATTAATAGATATCAAAAGAAGTGTTTTAAATTATATTTTAAATGCATATCTCAGCGAGCCACAAAACCCATGTAATTCTATAAACACCCTTTTGCACTACGAACAACTTATCAATCAACAATTAAATAATAGTACACAAAATAATCCGCAATATACAAATAACAACAATGACACGACGCAGATCTTGTCGCAAAAATCTAATGTCCACACAAACCTGAGGCAGAGCACACCTCCATCACAACCCAAAAAACCTTTGCCTGTTCTGCAAAAAACAAATATTACAAACATTCTAAAAAATTTCCAACAAACACCAATACAAAATATACGTTCAAAATCACCATTTGCAGAAAATAATAATGCTCACAATTCAAATACAAAGGAAAAAATACCTCTATTTGATACAAATATTTTTATAGACTCAATTCTTGCAAGCCCAATGCCTATGGACGATTTTTCTGACCTAACATCAGAAACGCAAAGTAATTTAGACTTTTTTTATAATAATGATACTACGGACCTGACCCTTGTTGATGCAAATATTATGGATAAAAATCCATATACTGTACAAAATGATACTATATTTGTGTTTGATACTAATGCACGAAAATGTTTAGCTCAAAAAATAGCTTTACCCTCTGAGACTCAAATAAATGAGTTATGCTTTAGGATATGCCCAACAGATTTAGAATTTTTTGAATTGTCAGAATTTTTTTATAATGTACAAAAAGTGGATCTTTCATTCGTTTTAAACAATAATAAATCCAACATTAAATCCATTTTGCAAAATCTAAAAACTTTTGAGCACTTAAAAGAATTAAAGCTTGATGGTAATCAATTAACAGATGAAACCATTTTATGGATTGCTAATGAATTACCACATTTAGAAACACTTATCCTGGACAATAACTTCATAAGTGACAAAGGTGCTGAAGCCATTTCACAATTATATGATTTAAAAGAACTTTCAATTAATTCAAATCAATTGAAAGATCAGGGTGCTATCAATCTAGCTGGAATGCCTAATTTGGTTACCTTTAATTACGACAACAATCAAATTTCAGAAGCTGGCAAAAAAGCAATTTATGCAATTAGAAAAGAGGTAATGTTTTTGCATAACGCAGATTAATTTTAGTGTAGAAAAAAATTTTCCTTTTGTTCTTTTTAGGGTAAAGTAACGTGCGTAATGGATGCATTAGAACACTTTCGTCATTGCGAAAATGCCTGAGTGCGTAGCACAAAGGCATTTGTGGCAATCCACATTTAGAATCTTTTAATAAAGTAAATGGATTGCCGCGGGGCCCCTTTTTAAATTTGGGCCCCTCGCAATGACGAGCTACACATTATTTTAAAACAATAGCCAATCTTGCTCATTGGAAGGGCACAAATAGTGTTTAATTTTAACTGGTCAGAAATCTTCCTGATCCTTATCATCGCTTTGGTCATTATTGGGCCAAAAGATATTCCGAAGGTGATGAAGTTTTTAGGCTTTTGGGTCGCAAAACTACGCCAACTCATTCGTGGTGTGAAGTTAGCTTGGTATAGTTATGCTGATAAATTAGAACTCGATCGTTTGAACGATGTAGCCACGGATGAATTCCCAACACGCGATGAAATTGCTGCAAGATCTAAAGCTAAACAAGATGATACCAAAAAGGATACATCTCGTCATGAATCCTGAACAAGCAAAACTGACGCTTATTGCACATTTTGTTGAGTTAAGACAACGTCTTATGTATAGCCTTTTGGCGCTTTTGATAGGCTTTTGTATTTGCTATTATTTTTCAGATCAAATCTATCATTTTTTGGTTAATCCTTTAGCCGACGTTCTTGCCAAAAAAGGCAGCCACCAACTTATTTATACAAGTCTTGGTGAGGCCTTTTTCATGTATGTGAAGCTTTCATTTTGGGCTGGATTTTGTCTTGCTTTTCCTTTTATCGCTTTTCAATTATGGCGCTTTGTAGCCCCTGGCCTTTATAAAGCTGAGAAAAAAGTTTTTATGCCTTTCCTTATCGCATCCCCCATTCTATTTTTTATGGGTGCGGCGCTTGCTTATTATTTTATTTTCCCACTCGCTTGGGATTTTTTCGCAAGCTTTGAAACAAAAGGCACTGAAGGTAGCCTCCCCATTCATCTAGAAGCAAAAGTCAGTGAATATTTATCGCTGGTGATGCAGCTTATTTTTGCTTTCGGCATTTGTTTTCAATTGCCTGTTATTCTGGTGCTTTTAACGCGCTTAGGCCTTGTGACCGCCAAAAGCCTCTCCAAATCACGCAAATTTGTCTTTTTGGGCTGCTTCATTGTTGGTGCAATTTTAACACCCCCTGATGTGATCAGCCAAATAGGACTTGCAATACCCCTTTATGCCCTTTATGAAATCTCTATAATTGCAGCACGTTTCGTTGAAAAGAAGCGTAAGGAAATTGTTGAAGAGAATATTGTACCTGAAAAATCTTAACACACGAAATGTTCATAATATGGACATTCACCAGTAGTAGAAAGTAGAAGTCATTATGTTAGACATTAAATGGATCCGCGATAACCCCGACGCTCTTGATCATGCACTTTCACGTCGTGGTGCCCAAGCTGTTTCCAAAAAATTATTAGAACTCGATATAAAACGTCGTGATATTCAAACAGAATTGCAAACATTGCAACAACAACGTAATACAATTTCCAAAGATATTGGCCTTGCCAAACAAAAAGGCGACATTCAAGCTGATTCTTTGATGGCTGAAATGACAGCGCTCAGAAACAAAGTGCAAGAACTTGAAAATTTGGATAAAAATGCAGCTTTAGAACTTGATGCATTATTAGATGTCATTCCTAATATTCCATATGACGATGTGCCAACGGGTAAAGACGAAAAAGACAATGTTATTTTACGTAAAGTAGGCACACCAAAGACTTTTTCATTCAAACCTAAAGAGCATTTCGATATTGGCGAAAAACTCGGTATGATGGATTTTGAACGCGCTGCCAAAATGTCAGGTGCACGTTTTGTTGTTTTATCAGATGCTTTATCGCGGCTTGAGCGCGCCTTGGCTGCTTTCATGCTTGATGTTCACACAATGGAATTTAACTATCGTGAAATAACGCCCCCTTATCTTGTTAAAGAAGCTGCTCTTTATGGCGTTGCTCATTTACCAAAATTTGCTGAAGATGCATTTCAAACCACTAATGGTTATTGGCTCATTTCAACAGCTGAAGTTTCTCTTACCAATTTGGTTAATAATGAAATTCTGAAAGAAGACGAATTGCCCTTACGTTTTGTAGCGTATTCACCTTGCTTTAGATCTGAAGCAGGTGCTGCTGGCAAAGACACACGCGGCATGATTAGGCAACATCAATTTACAAAAGTTGAACTTGTTTCGATTGCACATCCAGATAAATCGCAAGAAGAACATGAGCGCATGACAAAGGCCGCCGAAACCATTCTGCAGCGTTTAGAACTCCCTTACCAAGTTATGGTGCTTTCAACAGGCGATATGAGTTCAACTGCTAAAAAAACATATGATCTTGAAGTATGGCTGCCTGGACAAGATTGCTATCGCGAGATTTCAAGCTGCTCCAATATTGGTGATTATCAAGCAAGACGCATGCGTACCCGCTTTAAGCCTAATGAGGGCAAAGATAATCGCTTTGTGCATACGCTAAATGGATCTGGTCTTGCTATTGGCAGAACGATGGTGGCGATCCTGGAAAATTACCAACAGGAAGACGGCTCAGTGATTGTGCCTGAAGCTTTACGCTCTTACATGAAAATGGATGTCATTTCTCCCAATGTTTAGAAACTCTAACCTAGATGTCTTAAAACAGGCGCGTATTTTACTGTCGAATGATGACGGTGCTTACGCCCCTGGTATTCATGTTCTGGAAGAAATTCTTGGACGTATTTTTGATGATATTTGGGTTGTAGCACCAACTTTTGAGCAAAGCGGCGCCGGCCATTCTTTAACCATTACAAGGCCGCTCCGCATCAAACAATTGGATACAAAACGTTTTGCCGTAGATGGGACACCGACAGATTGTGTATTGTTGGCAACGTGTGAAGTCCTGAAAGACAAAAAACCAGATTTAGTCATTTCAGGCATTAATTATGGCCGAAACGTTGCAGATCACATTACGTATTCGGGTACGGTTGCAGCCGCCATGGAGGCAACTTTACTAGGAATTCCGTCGATTGCCGTCAGCCTTGAAGTCAGCCAATCGCATAAACCCAGATGGGAAAATGTCGAAACCTATTTGCCTCAATTGATTCAAAAGGTTGCACATCTATCTTGGCCACCCGATGTTTTTTTAAATGTTAATTTTCCTGATAAAGAATTGGACGACATCAAAGGCTTTAAAATAGCACAACAAGGTAGACGTCATTTATCAAATCCGCCCATTAAACGAGACGATCCCTTTGGTGTTCCCTATTATTGGCTTGATGTTGTCCAGCATGAAACCTTCGCTCATAACACCGATCTTGATGCATTAATGGAAGGTTGGGTTACTGTTACACCTTTACATGTCAATCTAACACATTATCCAACAATTGATCGATTGACGCATTTATTTAATGCGTTTTAAACAGAAATCTCATTCAAAAACAATATCAATATTTGGATTAACAGTTTTCAACTCATTAAAGTTTAAACGTGATTTTTCTGATACATTTAATCCAGATAGATTGATTAAATTTAACGTTTCATTATTATGCAAAGCCATTTTAAGAGACATTAACCCTTTATCGCTTATATTATTATCTGCTAAGCTAATTTTTTTTAGCGTTTTATTTGCAATCAATCCATTTGCAATTTTCATTGTTCCAAGATTTTTAAAAAAATTGTGCTCTAAATTCAAGCTGGTAATACATTTATTGTTCTTTAAAAAAGACCCTATAAAGGCGGCCCCTGCATCATCAATTTGATTATATGATAAATCGATATGCGTAAGTGTTGAATTAAGATTTAATTTGCTCAAAATAGCTTTAACGCTTTCGTCTTTAATGTTGCTATAATATAAATCAAGGCTTACAACCGATTCATTGTGTTGAAGTGCCTCACCAATTCTTGTTGCCATATCAACATCAATATTTTTTTCCTGTAAATCAAGGTGATGAATTTCATTTCTTTTAATCGCGTCAAGAATAGTTTGAAAATTTTCTTCTGTTAGATCCTCATCTTTATTATTTTTTACTTTTCTTAATGCGATCGCTAATAAAAGACTTGAATTATCAGGCTCTAAAAACTCATTGTACGTAAATACGGGATGCCAATCTTCATAATGTGTTTGAAAATCACTATACAAACTAGAAATTAATGGCAACAAGCTGATTATTTTATTTTTTAAAGAGGAAAATGAAACAAGATTTATATCATTATCGTTTAAAATTAATAAATAATTTAAAAATGATACAAAGCTATTTTTATCAGGGTCTAAATTATGTTCTATTTCTGACAAAAAACCATAAAAATGACATAGTATACCAAAAGAAATGCTTACATTGTGCACTTTTTTATCAAATAATAAATTCATCATGGTTGTTTTGTCCAATGTAGAATTTTTTAAAAAATTCGATAAATTTACTTTGTTGCTATGGTCTAATATGTTTTTTTTGGCATTTAAAAGAAAAACATTTTCTAATTTATTAAAAAAAGCTTTATTGATATATTTCTTTTTATCATCAGAAATCCTTTCATTGTTATTTAATTGAGGAAAATAAGCTTCTATTTCTTCATAAAAATCACTATCATCTGATGAATGAGCTTTAGTGAAAAAAATAATAAAAAAACATATAAAAACAGAACATAAGGCAAGTTTGTTTTTTACTATCACTTCAAAACTCCTTACATAGCAATCAATTACTTTAAATTAACATAAAAATTAAAAAAAAATTAGCATCAACCATGTCTTTTATCTAAAAATAAAAAAGATATTAAAACTATGGAAGTTAACAATTACAGCGGATGTATGGATTACGTTGAAATTCGACAACTTTTATAAGCAAGAAGTGCTCTATTACGTGCATCTTCGTGCTTCACAATGGGATGCGGATAAATACCTTTTGTATATTCAAATAAATGATCCATTTCTAAAATTGCTTTATCATTTACATTGCGTAATTCTGGAACCCATTCTTTGATATATTGAACTTTAGGATCAAATTTTTGGGCCTGCAAAAGTGGATTGAAAATACGAAAATAGGGTGACGCGTCAGCGCCAGATCCTGCAACCCATTGCCAATTCATTATATTAGAGGCAAGATCCGCATCTAAAAGGGTGTCCCAAAACCATCTTTCACCGAATCGCCAATCAATTAATAAATGTTTTACTAAAAATGATCCAACGATCATACGAACGCGATTATGCATAAATCCTGTCTGCCATAATTGACGCATGCCAGCGTCAACGATCGGATATCCCGTTTTGCCTTTTGTCCAAGTTTTAAAATAATCATCATGTTGAATCCAGGGAAAGGCATTAAATTGAGGTTTGTGATTTTCTGTGACTGTATTTGGAAAATGATAAAGTAGGTGGGACGCAAAATCCCGCCAAACAAGTTCGCGTTGAAAGGCACCAATAACAGATGATAATAAGGGTGTTTTAATATTTAATTGCGTTAATTCGTGATAAAGACGCCTGACGGAGATTTCTCCCCATCGTAGATGAGGCGCCAATAAAGATGTTTTTTGAGATAAATCTTGGTCAAGGCGATATTTTTGAAGATCCTCAGTTAAAAAATCTTCCAAACGTGTCCAGGCACCTTTTTCACCAGCTATCCAATAATCAGGAAATCTATCTGCCCAATTAAGTCCTTGTGGTAAAAGACCCAATGCATCAAGGGATAATGACGAAACAGTAGTGAAAAACTGAGGTAAATGAGAGGGGATATCAAAAGGTTCTTCGCCCAAAAAGGGATGCATTAAATAAGATTTATAAAAAGGGGTAAAAACAAGATAGGGTTTTTCTGATTTATTCTTAATATTAAAAGGTTCAATGAGTACATTGCCTTGAAAAGTATGAACATTAATATTTTTAGATTTTAAATCCGTTTTAATAGAAGTGTCGCGTGCAATAGAGTGGGGCGTGTAGGATCTATTCCAAAATACGGATTCTATTTTTTGATCGTGGACAAGTTTGTTTAAAATTTCAGTGGGATTGCCTTTTTTAAAGATAAGTCTTTGACCTTTTTGTTCTAAATCTTGTTGTAATTTTTGAAGTGATTGATGCAACCACCATTTGCTAGCGCCACCCAATTGTTCGGAAGAAGGGGCTGTTTCATCTAAAATATAGATAAGGATTAAGCTTTCTGTTTGGTTGATGGCTTTAAACAAGCCAGGATTATCTTGTAGTCGTAAATCGTCACGAAACCAAAAAAGCGCATTCATATTTTTTATCCATAAAAAGTGAATATTATCTAAACCTAAAAATTGATTTTTGGGAAGAGGGGAGCAAAATTAAAAAACATCTTTACAACAATATCGTGCTGTACTAGTATACTAGCACAAGCATACAAGCATACAAGGATGAGAGATAAATATGGAAACAGACCATCATCATTTTGATCTTATTGAGGCACTTTTAAGCCTTAATGATCGGGACGAAGCACAGAATTTTTTGAAGGATCTTTTGACCCCTCAAGAAAAACAAGTGTTAGAAGAAAGGTGGCGCGTATGCCAATTGCTTGAAAAAGGCGGTTTGTCATACCGAGAAATACATAAACTAACAAACGCAAGCCTAACAACAATTGGTCGTGTTGCGCGGTTCTTAAAAGATGAACCTTATCATGGCTATAGAACGATATTGAATAAACTGAAACTTAATGGAGCACAAAATGAATAGACTATTATTTTTACTTTCTTTATTATTTTCATTTAATTTATACGCCACTGATTCTCCTTCCGCCCATAAAAAAGTTTTTATTAGTCAATTTGTTGAACATCCTGCGTTGAATGAAACAACGAAGGGGATCGTTGATATTCTTAAAAAGAATTACGGCGATAAAATTGATATTCGCGTTGAATCAGCACAAGCCAATGCAGCATTAGCGCAACAAATCGCCAATAAATTCGTTAATCAGCAACCTGATATTGTTGTTGGTGTTGCAACAATTGCTGCGCAAAGTTTTGCAAAAGCTGCATCTTTGAACAAGACAAAGCTTGTTTTTAGCACAGTCACTGATCCAATAGGCGCGGGGCTTGGGCAATGTATTGAAAAACCTGGAAATAATATATCAGGTGTTTCAAATTTTATGCCCTTAGAACCTCAAATTGATCTTTTTTTAAAATTACAGCCCAACCTTAAAAAATTAGGGATTATTTATAATCCGGGCGAACTCAATTCAATTGCTATTAATCAAAAGCTTGATGAATTGTTACCCAAAATGGGCATAACTTTTATTAAACAAGCGGCGTTGAAAACAGCTGATGTGCCACAAGCTGCAACAAAACTTGCATCTATAGTTGATGCGATTTTTATCAGCAATGATGGTGTGGCTTTAAGTGCCTTGCAATCTATTATTAAAGTTGCGCAATCGTCTAAAATACCAGTTTATGTAAGCGATACGGATGCTGTTGAGCTTGGCGCTACAGCGGCGCTTGGGCCGAATCAATATCAAGTTGGTGCGCAAACGGGCGAGATTATTATACGTCTTTTGAATGGGGAAGAAAGCGGATCCATTCCGATACAATTTCCTGAAACAAAAGAACTTTATCTGAATCTTGAGGCAGCTTCAAAAGCGAACATTGTAATTCCTGAAGATATTATTAAATCTGCCACAAAAGTTTACCAGCGTGATGTCAAATGAACTTTTTAGAATTATTAATAAGCCTCGAGATGGGGCTAATTTATGGCATTATTGCTATTGGTATTTATTTGACTTTTCGAGTCATTGATTTTCCAGATCTTACATGTGACGGCAGTTTTGTTTTGGGCGCTGCAAGTTCAGCTATTTTAATCAAATCAGGCTGCAATCCTTTTCTTGCTTTGTTTTTAGCGATGATCGCTGGAGGCATTGCAGGTCTTGCAACAGGTATTCTCTATACGAAATTTCGAATTACTGAATTGCTTTCGGGGATATTGGTTGCTTTTATGCTGTATTCCATCAATTTGCGCGTTATGTCCGGTGTGCCCAATATTACGCTGATGAATGAGCCAACAATTTTTACAGGGCAAAATGCATTATTGGTACTGATCATGATCGCAGTCTTTATGTCGCTGGGGATGAGTGTTCTTTTAAAAACTGATTTTGGTCTTGCATTACGAAGTATCGGGCAAAACAAAAGATTAGCGCTTAATAATGGTGTCAATGTAAAATTCATGACCATTATTGGATTAATGATGAGTAATGCATTGATTGGATTTGGGGGTGCACTTTTTAGTCAACATCAAGGTTTTGCCGATATTTCTCAAGGTATTGGTACTGTTATTGTGGGGCTTGCAGGGCTTATCATTGGTGAAAAGATGATTGGATTTAGATCCTTGTGGTTGGTGATTCCTGCATGTCTTTTAGGATCCATTATGTATCGTATTTTTATAGCATTCGCTTTGCATAGTGAGTTTTTGGGACTTGAAACACAAGATCTTAATCTTATTACTGGCTTTATGGTTATAGGCATTATGATTCTTCCTAAATTGAGAGGAAAATATGCTTAAGCTAGATAATATTAACGTCATTTTAAATCAAGGTACAAATAATGAGCGCAGTATTTTAAATGATTTATCGTTTGAAGTATCTGAAGGTGAATTTATTATCATTCTTGGTGGGAATGGCGCAGGAAAATCAACCTTGTTTAATATCATTTCAGGTTTTATGCAGCCAATAAGTGGTAGTATTTTGATTGATAAAGAAAATATAACTTTCAAAAAACATATTCAGCGAGCATCTTTTATTGCAAAAGTCATGCAAGACCCTAAAGTGGGCACGATGGAAAATATGACAATAGAAGAAAATATGAGTTTTGCATATAAAAGAGGCCAAAAACGATTATTTTCACAGCATTTAACATCGAAACGACGTGCTTTTTATAAAGAGAAACTATCCATTCTTGGTATGGGGCTTGAAAATCGGCTTGAAGAATTGGTGGCGAATTTATCAGGCGGTCAACGTCAGGCATTGAGTCTTGTAATGGCTATTATGGCAAATTCAAAGATTCTTTTACTCGATGAAATGACGGCCGCTTTAGATCCCAAAATGGCAGAAAAAGTAATGCATATTGCCAATAAAATTGTTACGGAAGAAAAACGTACAACGCTTATGATTACACATAATTTAGCGCATGCTTTGAAATATGGTGATCGGATTTTAATATTAGGTGATGGTAAAATCCAAAAAGAATTTGATAAAGAATCAAAAGATAAAATGACAATAAAAGGATTGCTGGAATCTTTTTAATGTATCCGTGTTTAAAATAAAATTTTTACATTTTAGCGAATTTTTTGTTTGAATTTAAATTTTGTAAATTATATATCATATAATGAAAAAACAATAAGAATATGTGTATGCAATTAATATTTTATACATATAAAAATAATTTTTTTTATGTTAGAATCAAAGTACAGGTATTAAATGTTTGGAGGAAACGATATGAAAATAAAATCTTTTGCTTTAATAGCTTTTGCATTTGTTGCGCTAGGAATGCCTACAGGGGTTTTTGCGGTTAATGAACCAGTGTCTGTTGATCGGGTTGCAGCAGATGCTTTACCAAAGATTAAAAAAGATAAAAGTAATAAGAAAAATCTTAGTAAAGCAAAAAAAACCAGTAAAAAAGAAAAAAAACAAACAGCTGATGAAGTGGTTGCTTCTCAATTAATGATGCGGCAAGGACCACGAACAAAAGTCGAAAGAAAACAAACAGCTGATGAGGTGGTTGCTTCTCAATTAATGATGCGTCAAGGGCCACGAACAAAAGTCGAAAAAAAACAAACAGCTGATGAGGTGGTTGCTGATCAATTAATGATGCGTCAAGGAACACGAACAAAAGTCGAAAGAAGGCAAAAGATTGAAGAGGTAGCTCAGGATTGATAATTGTTCAAGGGATGCGGAAGGAATTGAGTTTGAGCAATGCTGATGTTTCTTTCGCGTCTTTGAATAATAAAAAATTATCATGTTAATCTAAGTTTATGGCTCATAAATTCTATAATCGTCATTATGCATATAGCCTAAACTTTGACGATATCCCAATAAGCTATGGCGATGATTCCCTGGATCAGGGGTTAAAATATAGGTGCCGACCTGATTTAATGGTGCGTCTTCTTGTCTAAAAGTTAATCCAGGATCATTCATATGTATTAAATTTAAGCTTACATCTTTGAACGTTGCATTGTAAAAAACTGCAAGATCAGCATCAAAAGCTAAAAGCGATCCAAAAGTGATGATTTTTATTTTTTGATTTTCAACCATTTCAGGATGATAGTGGTTTAAATTTAAAGCCATTAAGTTTGCTAAGGGGCCACCTAAAGAAAATCCAAGAAGCGTGATTGTTAAATCTTCAAATTCTATTTCTTTTATAGCAACATTTGATAGGCTTTTTTTAGAATAAGCGGGAATATTTTGTTGAATGCTATAATCATGCATATTTTTTTTGATAAGATAATCTGCAATGACTTGTTTAATGATAAAGAGCTGAGAATTTGAATATTCAAAGAACATTTTTCTTGAAGCCCCTTGATAGGGGGCAATCGTTTCAAGTTCAATGTTTTGAACCATTTCAGCATGATTGTGTAATTCACCAAAAAAAACAATATGAATGATATTAGCTTTCCCTAAGACAAGAATATTACGCTCAAATACTTGTTTGGGTGTTAAAGGAAGTATTTCAAATCCTATTGATGATAAATTTCTTTTTTCTTCTTTTAAGTTAGGAATATTATTAATAAAAATTTCTATTTCTGGATTAATTTCATAATAATTGCAAATTTTTTCTTTTATTTTGTTAAGCTCTATGAATTGATCTACATAATTTTTAAGGGCTGGTAATGTGACTTTATTAACGGTTTCATCAGCACGCAAAGCGTTTGAGTTGATTAAAAAAATAAGTAAGAATACGATTCTTATCATAAAGTTATCCTTTGTAAATTATTTTTTTTAATAAAAGTTTTATTTTATAATACTAAACCAATTAAGACGCTTTGATAATAGTTTTTATTGATTGTAATGCACGATGATTGTATGTCCGTAATTTAAGCAGGGAGACATGATGTCAGACATCGCCGATATTCATATATATTCAAAACAAGTTGTTGTTATTACGTAACATAATTAAAAAAAATTAACACAGCCACGTTGCTCTTTTTTTATCTTTGTCTAGAGTGATTGGATCTTAAACATTAATATCTTACAGGAATCATTAAAATGAAAAAAAGACTATCACTTGTAACTTTTTTGTCCTTGCTTTCTTTAAACCTTATAAATTCCCCTGCAATTGCAGGCAAAAACAAGAAGAGTAATAAAAAAATTTCTGAGTCACAACAACAAGTAACGCAGGGAATTATAATTAATTCGAACAAGGGTGATATTGTTGAAATAAAAAAAGAAGAGAATATTTTTATTTCTTTTGACAATAAAACCAAAGAAAATAAGAAATTACTTCTTGATTTTCTAGAAACAAACAAAACAACAAACACTGAATTAGGATATATTTATCGTATTTCAAAATATGAAGATTCGGAAAATCTTATAAAAATAGTTAAAAAAATTGCAAAATCTTTAACAAAGATTGAGCTAGTTTTTAATACAAAAACTCAAGATATTGATGAATTTACAATTTCTGGTGAATATGAAATATTTATTGAAGGTCAAAAAACAAACGATATAATCACAATTGAAGCACAAAAAGAAGAAGTTCCCTTTATTTCTTTCAGCAATGAATCAGATGATGGCAAAATGCTTCTTTATGCATTGTTTGAAAATGAAATTTCTAACGACAAAATAAGATATGATTATGTTATATCAAACAACGAACAAAATAATATCATTAAAGAAAAACTCAAAAATTTTAATGAGCTTGGATCAAACATTAAATTGATTTGCACTGAAAACAAAGAGGATATAGGTAATGGTATCGTGCGTGCAGAATATAATGTGATGATTAACGGCGAAAAAACAGAAGATGCCATCTATATAGAGATTACAGCGTTCAATCCTTTTTTTGAAAACAACAAAAAATATTTTACATTTTCATTAAAAGAACTTTGCAGTAAAAAAGTTCGTCATAAAGGATCTCAATACATTATTGGAAATGAAAGTGATAAGAAACTCATTAAATATCTTGATGAAAACAAAATAAACTCTAAAATTCATATAAAATCTTATCATAATAAGCAGGGCCTTACACGTTTCAACCCGGGATTTACAACCAATGCTGCAATAGGTGAATTGTTCATCAATGATAAAGAATCAATGGATATGAATTTTGATGTAAAAAATACAAAAAAATAGACTATCTTACGTAGAAAGCAGAAGAAGATGATTAAGTAATGCTTTTTCATCTTCTTGCGCCTTTCGACAACAATTTTTCACTCGATCAATTCTCTTAAAACAGCTGGTATCTTATACGATAAATCTTCGGCGATAAGTCCTGGCCCTAACATCATCGCAGCTTTTCGTTGTACGTAAATACTAATGGATGCTGCCCAAAAAGAATCAATTCCTTGCGCTAACAATCCTGCTATAAGTCCTGCTAAAACATCACCAGTCCCTGCGCTTGCAAGATAAGGGGCATATTGATTTTCAACTATGATTTCGCCAATAGGCTTTGCAATAATCGTATCGCCACCTTTATAAAGAATAACGCAACCAGAAATCTGGGCAGCTTGTATTGTTTGTTCAATTTTTGAAATATTAAAATCGACTTTATCATTAAATAAACGTTTAAATTCTCCTTCATGTGGCGTTAACACACACGTATCATGCAATTGGTTAAATAATATCGATGGATTTTTTTCAAAGGCCATGAGCGCGCCTGCATCAATCAAAGTTGGCTTTTTGAGAGTCAGTATTTTTGATACCAAGGCTTGTGTTTCGGTATTTGGTAAAAGACCCGACCCAATTGAAAAAGCTGAAAACTGATGTAAATCTAGCAAAGAATCAAAATCTTCCATTGAATCATATGGTTTAATAAGATGACCTGGATCTGATAAGGCATAAATAATTTCAGCATGTAATGGACAAATAATGGATAAAAGCCCTACACCCATACGTCGCGCTGCTATTGATGCAAGGCGAGTAGCGCCCGTCATTTCCTTGCTACCAATAAGCCCTAAATGGCCTCTTTTATATTTATGGCTTAAGGCATTTGGCCTTGGAATCATTTGGCGCCACACATCAGGATCATTTTGTTGCCATAAAATGGGGTAGGGGGTTGGAATGCCAATATCAACAATAATGATCTCGCCGCATTGAATGGAACTTGGTAACAATACATGACCTGGTTTTAAAAAATTAAATGTAATGGTCAGGTTTGCATGAATCGCTGCGCTCAAAATTGTACCATTATCAGCAGAAATACCCGTAGGGATGTCAATGGATACAATTGTTACATTGCTTTGATTAATTTTATTAATATAATTTAATAAAGGATCTTCAACAGATTTTGAAAGTCCAATGCCGAAAATGGCGTCGATAATCAAAGAATAATCATCAAAATGAATGTCGCTTATATTTTTAAATGTGCCAGCCCATTTTTGATATTTCTCTAAGGCTAATAAAGATGTTGGCGGTTTATTGTTGAATGATGCGACATCAACCTCCCAACCAGCCTTTTCAAGTAATAATGCAACAACATATCCGTCCCCACCATTATTTCCAGGGCCTACCAAAATAAGTGTTTTTTGAGAAGGAAATCGTTCCAAAATAATGTCAAAAACAGCTTTACCAGCTTTTTCCATAAGATCGCTGAGCGAAACACCCAATGACTCAATCTTTTTTTCTTGAAGGTAAACTTCCGAACTTTTGAGAATAATTGCAGTCATTTTTTGCTCAATTTTTACACTATTTTTATTAATATATATTATACCCAAACAATCTGAAACTACCGTTTTTAGTCTATGATCTTTGGTCGCTTTTTGAACCAAAAATTCCTAAGGTAAAACAATTATCTGTCGTTATTTTTGGTATCAAAAATCACCTCAAATTTCATGTCTAAAAATCGGCATTTGCAAATCATTTGGGTATATATCTACTTCAGATAAAAAGCTTAAAATGAATGCCTAAAAATATTATTCTGCACTTTTCGATTATCATCTAAAAGTCAAGTCTTTCAAGATCTTTTTATGAATGCTATACATAAAAAAAAGATAAAAGGGAGAGAGAAATGGCTGCAAAAGTTGAAGGCCACAAATTGAGATTACCAACACTTAATATTCCATGGCAGGGCGCTAAATTAGGGCCGCTTTTAATTATCCTCGTATTCGCAAGTTTACTTTGGTTAATCGATGCGCCAGAAGGCATCGATCTTAAGACATGGCATTTATTCATCATTTTTGTTTCTACAATTGCAGGTATTATTTTAAAGCCATTGCCTATGGGTTCAGTCGCTATTTTAGCGCTTGCGGTGCTTATTGTAACCAGTACGTTAACGTTAAAACAATCTTTGGTCACTTTTTCAAACACAACAGTGTGGTTGGTTGTTTTTGCTTTTTTCTTTGCCAAAGGTTTTGTTAAAACGGGGCTCGGCAACCGAATCGCCTATTATTTTATTGGTACGATGGGCAAAAGCTCCTTAGGTCTTTCTTACGGTATTATTTTTACAGAATTTTTATTATCGCCTGTTATTCCTAGTAATACCGCACGTGGCGCTGGTGTTGTTTTCCCCATTATCAAATCACTCGCTGAAGGGTATGGCAGCGACCCAAAAGACAAAACAGAGCGTAAAATAGGTTCTTTCCTTATCAAGGTCGCTTTCCATGGCAATGTTATTACAAGCGCTATGTTTTTAACCGCTTTGGCGGGCAATCCTTTGATTGCAAAACTCGCTGGACAATCAGGCGCTCAACTCACTTGGGCAAGTTGGGCGATTGCAGCTATTGTACCAGGACTTGTAAGCTTACTATTGTTGCCATTGCTCTTTTATATTCTTTATCCTCCTGAGCTTAAAAAAACACCTTTAGCGACCAAAATGGCCAAAGATAAAATCAAAGAGATGGGTAATCTTACTTTCCAAGAAGGGATTATGCTTTTAACTTTTTCGCTCGTGCTGGTTTTGTGGGTGATGGGTGATCATTTAGGTATTGATGCGGCTGAAGCGGCGGTTCTTGGATTAGCTATTCTTCTTTTGACAGGTGTTTTAAATTGGAATGATCTTTCAACTGAAAAAGAAGCTTGGACGACTTTAGTGTGGTTTGCTGTTCTTTTAATGATGGCTGGTTACTTAACTGAATTTGGCATGATCGCCTGGGTATCAAATCATATGAGTCAAACGGTGAGTGGTCTCAATTGGGGCATGGCCTTACTGGTGATGGCGCTTGTCTATTATTATAGCCATTATTTATTTGCGAGTGTCACGGCACATATTTCATCGATGTATAGTGCTTTCTTGCTTGTTGTGATTGCTATGGGGACACCACCTATGTTAGGTGCACTCACTTTTGCTGTATTATCATCGCTTTCAGCAAGCATTACGCATTATGGGACAGGGACTGCGCCTGTTTTCTATGGATCTGGTTATGTGGATATTAAAGATTGGTGGCGATTAGGCTTTATCGTCAGTATTTTTAGTTTGGTCATTTGGGGGACGATTGGACTTGGGTGGTGGAAGTTGCTTGGCTATTGGTAATTATAGTCGATAGACTTGGATTGATACCACGTCGCTTCTCACTCATGTATGAAGAATACACTTCGTTCGGCCCTCCTTGTCTGAATCTCAAGTCTGTCAACTATGAAATAAAAATGGCACCCTTAATAAGGTGCCATTTACAAGCATATGACGCAAAAATTATTTTTGTGATTCACCAAACAAGAAGTCTTGTAGCAATTCACAAGCTTCAGGAGAAGGTTCGCTTGCTGGACCTTGTATAAGCTGTTCAAATTCCTTTTCGTATTCAGGATGAGTCGCAACAAGTTCCGAGGCTGTTCTTAAAAGTCTATTGTAGAGTTTGATCACTTTTTCTTCGTCAATACCAAGGGAAGTGGCAAGTTCTTGACTTTTACGTAAGGAGCTCGAATCTATAGGTGGAGAACTTGGTTCAACATTTTCGTCCACAATTGCTCCAGGATAATCAGTTTTCAAGCCATCAATAATTGTGGCTTGAATTGTGTCGGTGCCTTCATCAAAATTTGTAACAAGAACAACTTTAATTTTATCGCCTGACACTAAAGAAGGATTTACTGTTGTTTTTGCTGTTGAAAAACGATTATAAACATCTTCCCCACCAAAGCGATACGCTTCTTTTGCAAAATCTGCAGCATTTTCTTTGCTTGGAGCGACAGCTGTGTAAGCTCTTTTTCCCCATGTCCAAATGTTTTTTGCGGCACCTGACCAACTCCAACGTCTTATATATAAATCAGATTCTGTATTGTCGGGAAGATCAACGATGACGAATTGAGTAGGGGGAATACTTTTAGAAACTAATGCTTTAGCATAATTGGTTCCATATGAAATATTGTATTTTGAATCATTTTTAATAACAACTTTTTCTGCGTTCGCAAAAAAAGAAATAGAAACTAAGCATAACGTTGCCAAAAAAGTTTTTTTCATTTTAGACTCCATATAAACACATCACATATTTTATTTATATCAACAAAAAATTAAAAAAATATTAAGACTAATATAAAGGTAACTCCCCAGGAGGGTGTACGAATTTTGAACATCTCACCTCTTACGTCCCGCGGCTATATCATTACCCATAAGTATAAACCCTACTCCCTTTCTACGTCCCGCGACCTGTTCGCGGGATCCATTGTGCAGGAGATGAATGAATGGATTTATCAAGACTTTCTATGAGTTTTCTGGACCCCGCGGACAAGCCGCGGGCACATCATTACCCAAAAGTGTTTCAACCTATTGATATTTAATAACTATTGCTTACTCCACCTCCTACGTCCCGCGGCTTGTCCGCGGGATCCAGAAAGCAAATAAAGAAGATGTCATTGCCTAATTTATACAATCTTAACTTTAGGGAAGATTGTCTGGATCCCGCGATCAAGTCCTGAGAGATCCACACGAAATATTTTTATAATACGTTGAAAAATAATAAAAATTCCATAAACACTGCATGATGTTTATAATCCTATAAAAACAAACACATACATAGGATTGGTACCATGCAGCTGATGGAATTATTGCAT